>CAZTHY010000030.1:7827-10794 GCA_964613205.1 uncultured Oscillospiraceae bacterium | reverse complement strand
CCAACAGAGGCGATCTGCTGGATGGGGGTGGGGGTGCCGTAGTAGTCCACATTGATGCGGTTGAGCACGGAAGCGTTGGCGCGGCCGGCGCGAACGGTGTCAAAATCACCGGCAACGGATTCGATGCTCTTCTTCATTTTTTCCTCGTATACTTTGTATTCGTCCTTCAACATGGGGTCAGTCCTCCTTTACGATCGTTCCGATTTTTTCGCCGCGCAGGGCGCGGATGATGTTCTCCGGGTCTTTCAGTGCAAATACCAGCACAGGGATATGGTTGTCCATGGACAAACTGGTGGCGGTGGAATCCATTACCGCCAGATGGCGCTTGAGCACCTCGTCATAGGTGATGCTGTCGAACTTGACGGCGTTGGCGTTCTTGGCGGGGTCGCTGTCGTACACGCCGTCGATGTTCTTGGCCAGCAGAATGACGTCCGCCTCGATCTCCGCCGCCCGCAGCACCGCCGCCGTATCGGTGGAGAAGAAGGGGCAGCCGATGCCGCAGCCGAAGATGACCACCCTGCCCTTTTCCAGATGCCGGATGGCGCGGGCGCGGATGTAAGGCTCTGCCACGGCTCTGATCTCCAGCGCCGTCTGTACCCGCACATCCACGTTCTTCTGCTCCAGCACATCCGCCATGGCCATGCAGTTCATGGCGGTGGCCAGCATACCCATGTGGTCGGCACGGGTGCGCTCAATGTGGCCTTCGCCATCCTTCACGCCGCGCCAAAAGTTGCCGCCGCCGATGACGATGCCCACCTGCACGCCCATGTCCACACACTGCTTGATTACGTCCGCTACGCGGGACATGACCTGAAAATCAAGGCCAAAGTGCTTGTCTCCGGCCAGCGCTTCTCCGCTGATCTTCAAAAGCACCCTCTTAAATCTCGGTTCCTCCATCGCTGGACCTCCCTTTTAGTGTCTCTGCTATTTTACCTTATTTTCCGCCGTTTGCATAGAGGGAAAAAGAAAAAATTTGTTTTTTCTCTCGGAAGGTGTATAATAGAAGAAAAAAGAATGCGGGAGGACACGGAAAAATGGAGCTTCGTCACGTTTTGGGCAACACCTTTGCGGCGGTAGGCGCTACGGCGCTGCTGCCGATCTATAAGATCGACGAGAAAAACGTGGTCTTGATGGACACCGGCTATGCCAAGCTGGATCGGGCGGCGCTGACCAATCTCATCGAGGATAACGGCTGGTGTCTGCAAGGTGTCCTCTGCTCCCACGCCCACTTCGACCACACCGGCAACGCCCGCTATCTCCAGCAGCGCTACGGCTGTCCCGTGGCCATCTCTCTCATCGAGGCGGGTATCTCTGTCAATCCCGACAGCTACCGCGCCAACTATGTGGCGCTGACCTACGGCAAGAGTCGGGAGCTGTTCTTGGAGGAGTGCTTCACGGCGGACATCATTCTGAGGGAGAGCGACGAGTTCGTGGACATAGGCGGGGCGCGGTTCCGCATCCTGCCCCTCCCCGGCCACTCCGCAGGGCAGATGGGCTTCGTCACGCCGGACAACGTGGCCTACGTGGGCGACTGCCTCATCAGCGAAAGCGAGATCGCCGGTGCCAAGCTGCCCACCAGTATGTTCATCGCCCGGGATTTAGAGAGCAAAGCGTCGCTGCAAGCGGTGAACTGCGACGCCTACATCATCGCCCACAAGGAGGTGGTGGACAAGGCGGACATCGGCGCGCTGATTGGCCGGAACATCGCCTTTATATGGGAGAAACGGGCGGAGCTTTTGGAGGTGCTGGAGGACGGCATGACGTTCCCCGAATGGATCGGCGCCTTCTGCCGCCGCGAAAACGTCCGCACCCACAACGAGCTGAAATTCAGCATCGTGGAGCGGAACTTCTCCAACTTCGTCGGCTGGCTCACCGACACGGGAGCGGTGGAGATACGGCGGGAGTTCTGTGCGAAAAAGTACTATAAGCTGTAAAAAAGAAGCCCCTTCGGGCTTCTTTTTATACGCTATTATGCGTTTTGTTTCTTCTTGGTGGGGAATTCGATCTGCGCCAGCACCACGGCGGCGAACATGAGGACGCAGCCGAAATACTCGCGACCCGACATCTGCTGGTGCAAAATCAGCGCACCGGCGATGACGGCAAACACGCTCTCCAGGCTCAGCAGGATGGTGACCACCGTGGGATTGGAGTCCTTCTGCGCCAGAATTTGCAGCGTATAGCCCACGCCGCTGGAAAACACGCCCACATACAGGATGGGCAGCGTGCAGTCCAGAATGGCCGCCCAGTCGGGGACGGCGAAGATGGACGTGGCGGCGGTCACGTCACCGATACCGCTGAAGCCCAAAATGACGCACACCACCTTGGCCAGCGTGCCCCACAGTGCGGCGAACAGGAACTGGACGCAGCTCAGCTTCAGGCCGTCCACCGTGGCGGTGAAGTGGTCGATGACGAGGATGTGACCGGCGAAGCACACGGCGCACACCAGCACCAGCAGATCACCGGCGGCAAGGGCGAACTCGCCCTTGATGCACAGCAGGTACAGCGCCGCTACCGACAGCGTCACGGCGATCCACGTGGGAACGTTGACCTTCCGGCCGAAGAACAATCCGAACACCGGCACCAACACCACATAGAGGGCGGTGAGGAAGCCGGCCTTGCCCGCCTCCGTACCGGCGGCCAGTCCCGCCTGCTGGAAGTTGGAGGCGATGGCCAGCGCCGTACCGCAGCAGAAGCCGCCCAGCCACATCTGCCGGTTGGCGGCCTTTTTCTCGGCGGCGGAGAGGACGACCTTGTCCTTTTTCACCTTGTCGAAGATGTAGATGATGACCAGCAGCACCACCACCGCCACATAGGAGCGGATGGCGTTGAAGGAGAAGGTGTCGATAGCGTCGGCACACAGATCCTGCGCCACGAAGGCGGTACCCCAAATGAGGGCGGCCAGAATGGGAAACACCACCTGCCGCATTTGATTATGTTTCATGGAGAGAGTTCCTTTCACTCATGTTT
>CAZTHY010000030.1:0-7727 GCA_964613205.1 uncultured Oscillospiraceae bacterium | reverse complement strand
TGTTTATTGTCGCTGGGGCCGGTGTGCCACTTGAATTTCCGCTCCTCGCCGCGGAGGAGACGATGGATGTTCTCGCGGTGGCACCAAATCACAAGACCTGCGATGAACGTGGCCAAAACGATGTCCAGAACATACGGCCAGAAGAAGATGGTGACGGAAACGGGTACGCTGGCGGCAGCGGCCACGGAGCCCAGCGAGACGTACCGCGTCAGCAGCCACAGCGCGGCGAACAGCGCCCACGCCACCAGCGCCACGCGCCAGTCCAGCAGCAAAATCAGCGTGCCGCCGGAGAGGATGCCCTTGCCGCCCTTGAAGCCGTAGAACACGGGGAACATATGCCCCAGCTCACAGCCGAGACCTGCCACCAGTACGCCCAGTTCCCACCGCCCGAACAGGTTCAGAAACAGGAACCCGCCGATGAGACAGGCTGCCAGTGCCTTGCCCATGTCGATGAGGATGACGCCGATGGCGTATTTCGCGCCGTAGGTGCGGTAGAAGTTGGTCAGTCCCGCGTTGCCGCTGCCGTGCTGGCGCACGTCGTCCTTGATGATGAAGTGGGAGACCATGACGGAGCCGTTGAGACAACCGAAAAAGTACCCCAGCAGCAGCATGATACCGGAGACCACCAGCATCCAAATGGCGGATAAGATCATCCGTCCTCCTCCCCCTTCTGTCGGATGGTGATGACCAGCGGCGTGCCTTCCAAGCCGAACACGCTGCGAAGCTGGTTTTCCAGATACCGCTGGTAGGAGAAGTGGAACAGCCGCTTGTCGTTGCAGAAGATGACGAAATGGGGCGGCTTGACGCCCACCTGCGTCATGTAGTAGATCTTCAGCCGTCTGCCCTTGTCGGTGGGCGGCTGCACACGGGTCTGTGCGTCGGCCAGAACGCTGTTGAGCATACCGGTGGTGATACGCACCGCCGCCTGATCGTTGACATAGTTGATCAGCTCAAAGAGCCGGTTCACCCGCTGGCCGGTGGCGGCGGAGATAAAGAGGATAGGCGCGTAGGGCATAAAGCTCAAGTCGCGGCGGACATCCTCCCGCATACGATCCATGGTCTTGCCGTCCTTTTCCACCAGATCCCACTTGTTCACCACGATGATGCTGGCCTTGCCCGCTTCGTGGGCGAGACCTGCCACCTTGGTGTCCTGCTCCGTCACGCCCTCCTGTGCGTCGATCATGATCAGGCACACGTCGCTGCGCTCGATGGCCATGGTGGCGCGGAGAACGCTGTACTTTTCGATGTTGTCGTCCACCTTGGACTTTTTCCGCATACCGGCGGTGTCGATGAAGTTGTACTTGCCGAACTGGTTTTCAAAGTAGCTGTCGATGGCATCCCTTGTGGTGCCGGCCACGTTGCTGACGATGACACGCTCCTCGCCTAAAATGCGGTTGGTCAGGCTGGACTTGCCCACGTTGGGCTTACCGATGATGGCCACCTGCACCACGTCGGAGTCGTCCTCCTCCCCGTCCTCCGGCGGGAAGTACTTCACGCACTCGTCCAGCAGATCGCCGGTGCCGTGGCCGTGGACGGCGGACACCGCCACGGGATCGCCGAGGCCCAGGTTATAGAACTCGTAAAAGTCGGGGTTGATGGCGCCGACGGAGTCCATCTTGTTCACCGCCAGCACGATGGGCTTGCGGCTGCGCTGGAGCATACCGGCCACCTCCTGATCGGAGGCGGTAAGGCCGGTCTTGATGTCGGTGACAAAGACGATGACGTCGGCGTTGTCGATGGCGATCTGCGCCTGCTGGCGCATGAAAGCCAAAATCTGATTGTCGGTGTTGGGCTCGATACCGCCGGTGTCCACCAGCCGGAACTTCCGCCCCACCCACTCGCTCTCGCCGTAGATACGGTCGCGGGTGACGCCGGGGGTGTCCTCCACGATGCTGAGACGCCGCCCGATGATCTTATTGAACAGCATGGACTTGCCCACGTTGGGTCTGCCCACGATGGCAATTAAAGGCATGGCCATACGTTATACCTCCCTTTCCAGCATGGCGTCCAGCAAATCGCCGCCGTCCATGCCCACGATCTGCACCTTGCAGCCCAGCTCAGTGCTGAGTCGTTCCACGGTGTAGTCGTCCAAAAATACAGTTTCGCCGTGCCGCATCATGTGGATGGGCAGCAGCACACGCCCCAAGCGGGGCAGCTTGCCGAGCTGGGCGGACAAGTCCTGTCCCGTCAGCAGTCCCGCCACATCGATGGTGTGACCGAAGAAGTCGTTGACCACCGGAATGACCTGTCCCTCCAGCGCGGGGAAATACGCCTTCGCCTGCTCCAAAAGGTACGTCATAAAGGGGGCGGCGGCGGTACCGGTGGCGATGGTGAAGAAGGACGGCGCTTCCTCCGCGTCCTCCAAACGCATAACGCTCAAAAACTCCTGTTCCAGCGAGCGCAGCATACCAACGCCGTTTTCCAGCTGCCGGTAGCCCTCGTAGTAGTCCTCCTCCGGCAGCGGCAGCTCCGCCCGCAGAAACAGCTCATCGGCGCAGAAAAACCGCCGTGTGCCGAAGCGCCGCAGGTTCTCCTGTCCGAATTCCTCGGCAATGGCGATGATGTCGCGGGCGTTGTCCCTGTCCACCGGTGTCAGCCTGGCCAAGCCCTTGCGGTACTTGGTGATGCCCACCGGCACGATGGAGCAGCTGGAAAATTCCCACTCCGTCAGGTCGCGGAGGGTACGGCGAAGCTGGTCGCCGTCGTTCCAGCCGGGGCAGACCACGATCTGCCCGTTCATGATGATACCCGCCTTGCAGAACATCCTGATATAGTCCAGCGAACGCACCGCATCCTTGTTGCCCAGCATGGTACAGTGAAGCTGGGGGTCGGTGGTGTGAACGGAGACGTTGATGGGGCTGATGTGCAGGTCGATGATCCGCTGTGCCTCCCGCTCCGTCAGGTTGGTCAGGGTGATGTAGTTACCCAGCAGAAAGCTCAGCCGCGCATCGTCGTCCTTGAAGTACAGCGTGGAGCGCATATTGGGGGGCATCTGATCCACGAAGCAGAAAATGCAGTGGTTGGCGCAGCTTCGCATCTCGTCCATCAGGTAGGTGTCGAAGTTCAGCCCCAGATCCTGTCCCTCCGGCTTACGGACGGTGACGGTGCGCTCCATCCCCTCCGGTGTCAGCAGCGTCAGATGTGCCACGGGGTCGTAGCCATAGAAGCGGTAGTCCAGCACGTCCACGATCTCGTGGCCGTTGATGGCCAGCAGCTTCTCCCCCACCGCCACACCGCAGCGTTGGGCGGGGCTGTGGCGGTCGATGGATGTGATAACGGTACTCATAAACGCAGCCCTCCTTTCTCCACGGCGCAGCATTCCATAATAACCAGTCTATTATACCCGCTTTTTTCTCTCGACGCAACCCCAAAAAATCCGGTTTTTCCGCAAAAAGGACGAGACTTTCGTCTCGTCCTTTCGCGTATATCGCTTTATTCGCCGTAGTGGACGTGGAGCAGCTCGTGGCACTTCTCCTCGCCGTACTCCTCTAGCATGGAGGTGACGATGGGGTTCTTCTCCGCACGCTTGAACATGGCAGAGGAATCGGCGGCGTACAGGCCGTCGCCACGCTGCTTCTTCACGGCGCTGAGACCGTAAGGCTGTCCCGCACCGCCGACGCAGCCGCCCTTGCAGGTCATGACCTCCACCAGATGGTAGAACTTCTTCCCCGCCTCGATGTCGGCGATCAGCTCCTTGGCGTGGATGAGGCCGTTCACCACCGCCAGCTTCAGCTCCTGCCCCTCCACGGTGATGGTGACTTCGCGGATAGCGCCGTCGCCCCGCAGGTCGCTGACGCGGAGGGTACGGAGGGCGTTCTTGCTCTTATCGGTGAGACAGTGGCGCACCACCGACTCCGCCACGCCGCCGGTGACGCCGTAGATCACCGCCGCGCCGCTGCCCAATCCGAAGGGCAGGTCGGGGGATTCCAGTTCCAGCTCCGGCAGGTGGATGCCCGCTTCGCGGATCATGTCCACCAGCTCCCGTGTGGTCAGCACCAAGTCCACGTCAGGCCGTCCGTCGTGGGTGAACTCCGGCCGCGCCGCCTCCATCTTCTTGGCGGTGCAGGGCATGATGGCGATCTGATACGTCGTCCGGCCGTCGGCAGCGTCCTTGGCCGCGTATTTGTCGCGGATGACGGCGGCGAACATCTCCATGGGGGACTTGCAGGTGGAGATGTGCTTCAGATACTTGGGGTCGTTCAGTTCCAGATACTTCACCCATGCGGGGCAGCAGCTGGTGAACATGGGGAACGGCCCGCCGTTCTTCAACCGCTGCAAGAACTCCTCCGCCTCGGTGATGGTGGTCATATCGGCGCCGAAGTTGGTGTCATACACCTCGTCCACGCCCATCAGCTTCAATGCGGTGGTCATCTTGTCGATGACGTTGGTGCCGGCAGGGATGCCGAAGGCTTCGCCTATCGCCACGCGGACGGCAGGGGCGATCTGCACCACCACCCGCTTCCTGGGGTCGTGGATGGCCTGCCATGCAGTGCCGATCTGGTCGTTGACGGTGATGGCACCGGTGGTACACACGGCGGCGCACTGGCCGCAGCCGACGCACTTGGTGGCCTCCAGCTTCCGGTCGAAGGCGGGCATGACCTGCAACTCACTGCCGCGGAAGGCGAAGTTCAGGATGCCCTGTCCCTGCAACTCCTCGCAGACACGGACACAGTCGCCGCAGAGGATGCACTTGTTGGGGTCGCGGAAAATGGCGGGGCTGGTGTAGTCCTTCTCCCGCACGGGGCGGCTGTCGCCAAAGCGGATGTGGCGCACGCCGAACCGCTGTGCCAGCTCCTGCAAGCGGCAGTTTCCGCTTTTGGCGCAGGTGGTGCAGGAGCAGTCGTGGCTGGCCAGCAGCAGCTCCAGTATCATCCGCCGGTGCTTCAGCAGCTTGGCGGTGTTGGTGCGGATCTCCATGCCGTCTCTCGGTTCCATGGAGCAGGAGGCGTCCAGCTTGCCGGTTTTCACGTCCTCCACCATGCACATACGGCACGCGCCGTAGGTGCTCAGCTCGGAGTAGTAGCAGAAGGTGGGGATGTCGATACCCGCCTTGCGGATGACCGCCAGCACGTTCTTCTCCCCGTCAAAGGGCACCCGCTGCCCGTCGATGATCATGATTCCCTTGGCCATAGCTCAGTCCTCCTCAATGGCGTCGATAGCGCCGAAGGGGCACGCGCCCCAGCACGCGCCGCAGTGGATGCACTTCTCGTTGTCGATGACGTAGGGCAGCCGCGGTTGGCCGGAAATGGCCTCCATGGGGCAGTTGCGGGCGCACTTGCCGCAGCCCTTGCACAGATCGGCCTTGATCTCCAGCCGCCGCTTGCGGCCATTGCAGATGGGACAGTGGTGGTCTACCACATGGTGGAGATAGTCCTGACGGAAGTGGCGGAGGGTGGACATTACCGGCTTACAGGCCGTCTGTCCCAGTCCGCACAGCGCCGTGTCGGTGATGGTGTCGGACAGCGCCTCCAGCAAATCGAGATCGGCCAGACTGCCCTCGTTGTTGATGATCCGCTCCAGCGTCTCCAGCATACGCTTGGTGCCCTCGCGGCAGGGGGTACACTTGCCGCAGCTCTCGTTCTGGGTGAAGTGCATGAAGAACCGCGCCACCTCTACCATGCAGGTGTCCTCGTCCATCACCACCAGACCGCCGGAGCCGATAATGGCGCCCAGCTTTTTCAGCGAATCGAAGTCCATGGGGATGTCCAGATGTTCCTCGGTGAGACAGCCGCCGGAGGGGCCGCCGATCTGCACCGCCTTGAACTTCTTGCCGCCGGCCACGCCGCCGCCGATATCGAAAATGATCTCCCGCAGCGTCGCGCCCATAGGCACCTCTACCAGTCCTGTGTTCACCACGTTGCCGGTGAGGGCGAAGGTCTTGGTGCCGGAGCTGCCCTCGGTGCCGATGGAGCGGTACCAGGCCGCACCGTTGCGGATGATACCGGGTACGTTGGCAAACGTCTCCACGTTGTTCAGCACGGTGGGCTTGCCCCACAGCCCGTGATCCACGGTGCGGGGCGGCTTGACGCGGGGCATACCCCGCTTGCCCTCGATGGAGGCGGTCAGTGCGCTGCCCTCACCGCAAACGAAAGCGCCTGCACCACGGTTGATGTGAATATGGAAGGAGAAGCCGCTGCCCATGATGTCGTCGCCCAGCAGTCCCGCCTCCGTAGCCTTCTCGATGGCCACCTGCAAGCGCTTCACCGCCAGCGGGTACTCGGCGCGGACGTAGATGTAGCCCTCGGTGGCACCGGCGGCCACACCGGCGATCATCATGCCCTCCAGAACGGAGTGGGGGTCGCCCTCCATGACGGAGCGATCCATGAACGCGCCCGGGTCGCCCTCGTCGCCGTTGCAGACGATGTACTTCACGTCGCTGACGTTGCGCCGGACGCTCTCCCACTTTCTGCCGGCGGGGAATCCGCCGCCGCCGCGGCCACGGAGACCGGAATCGCTGATCTCCTTGCAGATACCTGCGTCGTCCATGTCGAACAGCGCCTTTTCAAAGGCGGCGTAGCCGTCCTTGGCGATGTATTCCTCCAAGTCCTCCGCGTCGCTGGTGCCGCAGCTTTTCAGCGCTACACGGTGCTGCTTCTTATAGAAAGGTATGTCCTCCTGTCGGGGGTAGGCCACGCCGTCCTGTTTGTACACCAGCCGGTCGATGATCTCGCCGCCCAGCAGCGTCTTTTCCACGATCTCGTGGCAGTCCTCGGGCTTGACGTGGATGTACATCACGCCCATAGGCTCGATGTGTACCAGCGGGCCCATCTCACAGAAGCCGTGGCAGCCGCTCATCTTCACATGGAGACTCTTCTCCTCCTCGCCGTGGTGGGTCAGCCCCACATACACCGGCAGTCCCCTACTCTCGCACTCCGCTTTCAGGTTTTCATACACCTTCATGGAGCCGCCGGCGATACAGCCGGTACCGGCGCAGATCAGCACCGTCAGCGCAGAGCGGCTGCGGCGCAGCGCGTCCTTCGCCTGCTGCTGCCATGCGTGGAACGCTTCCCGTGTCAGCTTTGCCATGTCACGCGCCCTCCTTCTGCCGAATGGCTTCCAACTCCGCCAGCGCCGTCTCCGGCGTCATCTTGGCGAACACCTCGCCGTCGATGGTCATGGCCGGTGCCAGACCGCAGGCGCCGAGACAGGCCACCGTCTCCAGCGTGAACAGCTCGTCGGCGGAGGTCTTTTTCTTGCCGGTAAGCCCTAAATACTCGTGGATAGCGTCGTAGATGGGGCCGGATTTCCGGACGTGACAGGCGGTGCCGTCACAGACCTTGATGATGTGCTTTCCCTTGGGTTCCAGCGAAAAGTTCTCGTAAAAGGTGGCCACGCTGTACACCCGTGCCACGCTGATGTCCAGCAGATCCGCCACCAGCGTCAGGTTGTCCTCGCTGAGGTAGTTCTCCGCCGCCTGTATCTCCTGCAAAATGGCGATCAGGCGGGCACTGTCGCAGCCATGGGCGCGCACAATGGCCGCTGTCCGTTCCTGCTCAGGTCTCATACCGGTCGTTCCTCCTTCATCATCATTACCGCCGCAGCGGGCATTTTCGTTTGATTATACGATTTTGTTAATTTTCTAACATTCTAAGGATAAGGCTACTTTACCATAGAACACCACCCCACGCAACAGCAAAATCAAAAAAATTCTCACGACAAAAAATTTTCTCCATCTTCCACAAAAACCCCTCCCCTTTTTTGCCGCAAACGACAAAAGGGGGAGGTCG
>CAZTHY010000029.1:0-10923 GCA_964613205.1 uncultured Oscillospiraceae bacterium | reverse complement strand
TCTCGTCTCAGGTGGGCTGCCGCATGGGCTGCGCCTTCTGCGCCAGCACCATCGCAGGAAAGGTGCGGGACTTGCAGCCGTCGGAGCTGCTGGATCAGGTGCTGTTTACCCAGTTGGACAGCGGCGTGCCCATCTCCAACATCGTGCTGATGGGCATCGGCGAACCGCTGGACAATATGGACAACGTGCTGCGTTTTCTGGAGCTGGTGAACAGCCCCAAGGGGCTGAACATCGGTATGCGGCACATCAGCCTTTCCACCTGCGGCCTTGTGCTTGGTATCGACGCGCTGGCGGAGAAGGGCTTGCAGCTGACGCTGTCCGTCTCCCTCCACGCACCGGACAGCGAGACAAGAAGCCGCATTATGCCCGTCAATCGGGCGTATGATGTAGAGACGCTGTTTGACGCCTGCCACCGGTACTTCCAAAAGACGGGGCGGCGCATCAGTTTCGAGTACGCCATGATCGACGGTGTCAACGACCACGACTGGCAGGCGGAGCGTATCGCCAAAAAGCTGCGGGGTATGCCCGGCCACGTCAACCTGATCCCCCTGAACGACGTGGTGGAGAGCCCCTACAAGCCCTCCCGTCGTATCGCCGCCTTCCAGCAGAAGCTGGAGAGTCTGGGCGTGACGGCCACCGTCCGCCGCAGTCTCGGCGGCGACATCGACGCCTCCTGCGGCCAGCTTCGCCGCAAGCAGATGCAGGAAAACGGACAACTGTAAGGCACCGATCGCCTTGCACCATACTACCCTTTGTGTAAGGATGTGAGAAACATGAAAACGTGGGGCATCACCAATACAGGTCTTGTCCGCAGCGAGAATCAGGACGCCTACGCCGCCTTTGAGACGGAGGGCTGCACCGCCGCCGTGGTCTGCGACGGTATGGGCGGCACCAACGGCGGCCGTGTGGCCAGCGCCATCGCCGTGGCGCGGTTCGAGGAGGAGCTGCGCGGTGCGGTGCGGTCTGACATGACGGAGCAGCAGCTTCAATATGTGATGCTGTCCGCCATTGCCTGTGCCAACGACGCCATCCGGCAGGAGGCGGAACGCAACGCCGATTACCGCCACATGGGCACCACGCTGGTGTGTGCGCTGGCAAGACCGGAAACGGCGCTTATCGGCAACATCGGCGACAGCCGTGCCTACCACATCACCTCCGAGGGCATCCGGCAGATCAGCCGTGACCACTCGGTGGTGGAGAGTATGGTGGCCAAGGGCGACCTGACACCGCAGGAGGCCCGCAGCCATCCCAACCGCAATCTCATCACACGGGCGCTGGGCCCCGATCCCCATCCACGGGCGGACGTATTCACGCTGCCGTGGCGGAAGGGGGAGTACATACTGCTGTGTACCGACGGGCTGGTGAACACCGTGTCGGATCAGGAGATGCTCTTTGAGGTGCTGCACGACGGCGATGTGGATCGCTGCTTGGAGCAGCTATTGGATATATCCCTCCGGCGGGGCGCACCGGACAATGTGACGGCGGTGCTGCTGGAGAATGACGAGGAAAGGAGTTGACGACCATGGACGCATACATCGGAAAAATGCTGGATGACCGCTACGAGATACTGGAACAGATCGGCAGCGGCGGTATGGCCAACGTGTACAAGGCGCTGTGCCATCGGCTGAACCGTCTGGTCGCCATCAAAATACTGAAAAGCGATCTGGCGGACAACGCCGATTTCCGCCGCCGCTTCCACGACGAATCACAGGCGGTAGCGCAGCTCAGCCACGCCAACATCGTGTCGGTATACGATGTGTCCACCAATCCCGACACGGAGTATATCGTCATGGAGCTGATCGACGGTATCACGCTGAAGCAGTACATGGAGCGGCGCGGCCGGATGGACTGGCGTGAATCGCTGCATTTCATCACCCAGATCATGCGCGGATTGAGCCACGCCCACAGCCGCGGCATCATCCACCGCGACATCAAGCCTCAGAACATCATGGTGCTGCGGGACGGCAGCGTGAAGGTGGCCGATTTCGGCATTGCGTGCCTCGCTGATGCCAGTCAGACGCTGACACAGGAGGCGCTGGGCTCCGTCCACTATATCTCCCCCGAACAGGCGCGGGGCGACCGGATCGACGCCCGCTCCGACATCTACTCCGCCGGTGTGGTGCTGTATGAGATGCTCACCGGACGGCTGCCCTTCGAGGGCGACAGCGCCGTGTCGGTGGCCATCCAGCACCTGAGTTCCGTGCCGCTGGCACCGCGGGACATCGACCCCACCATTCCGGCACCGCTGGAGCTGATCTGCATGAAGGCCATGAGCAGTGACCCCGACCGGCGCTATCACACCGCCGACGATATGCTGGCGGACCTGGAGAAGTTCCGGAAGGATCCCGCCGTGGACATGGAGTATATCCGGCAGGAGCTGACCGCCCATGGCGACAGTGAGCCTACCATGCCCCTGCCCACCGGCGAGGTGACCATCGCCATGAAAAAGCGTACCGCCGAAGCGCGGCGGGAGGAGCGCGAGGAGGAGCCGCCCCAGCGCGACAAGCGTTCGCTGGCCATCATCGTGGGCATTTTCGCCGCTGCGGTGGTGCTGGTGCTGCTGCTCTTTAAGCTGATCTTGGGCGATTTCGGCCCTGCGGGCAACAACAAGAGCTACACCGTCCCCAGCGTCATCGGCAAGACGGTGGAGGAGGCGCAGGAGATGGACGAGGTGAAGGACATCTTTTACATCGAGGTGCTGGGCACCCGTGTCTCCGACGATTTCGAGCCCGGGCAGATCGTGGAGCAGGATCCCACCGCCGGCAAGACCCGCAAGAGCAATCTGGTGATACAGGTCTATGTGGCCGCCGAGCCGGAAGTGGTCTATATGCAGGAGCTGCAGGGCGCAGAATACCGGCAGGCGCGTCTGCTGCTGACCGACTTGGGACTTGACCTGAAGTTTGATCCGGTGTACGAGAACTCCGACAAGTATTCCGCCGACCTCATCATCCGCACGGAGCCGGCCGCCGGTGCGACCCTCAGCCGTGGTCAGACGGTGAAGCTGTATATCAGCACCGGCCCCGAAAAGGTGACGGTGCCCACCTTCACCGGCATGAACATCTCCGATGCCATCATCGAGGTGCAGGCCATGGGTCTGACCATGGGCGAGATCACCTACGAGCCCTTCAGCAGCGAGCCGGTGGGCAACGTCATCCAGCAGACCATCGAGCCTAAGAGCGAGGTGGCCGGCGGCACCAAGATCGGCTTCACCGTCAGCGGACGGGAGGGCGAGGCCAACGCCATGCAGACGAAGGCGGTGGTGTTCGATATGCCCGCCGGTATGGAGGGCATGGTGAAGGTGGAGTTTGAGCAGGACGGCGCCATCGTGGACAGCCAGTACATCAGTGCCGACGTGTCCACCGTGACCTACACCTTCTCCGGCAGCGCCGGTACCGGTGCCACCGTCTGTGCCTACTTTACCAGCGTCAACACCGATGCCACGTCGGTGTCTCCCGCGCAGGAGATACGCTTTTGAGTCGGGGGCGCATTGAAAAAGCCCTCAGCGGCTTCTACTACGTCAACACCGGTGACGAGACGCTCCAATGCCGCGCCCGCGGCAAGTTCCGTCGCGAGGGGCTTAGCCCTCTGGTGGGCGACTGGGTGCAGGTGCGGGATTTAGGCGGGGGAGAGGGCTTCGTGGAGACCATCGAGCCGCGGCGAAACGTGTTCGCCCGCCCTGCCGCCGCCAACATCGACCAACTGGTGGTGATGGCTTCGGCGGCCATCCCCGTCACGGAGCCTTATCTCATCGACCGCATTGCCGCCATCGCCGCGTTGAAGGACTGTCAGGTGCTGGTGTGTATCAACAAGTGTGACCTGAACCCCGCCGAGGAACTGTACGACCTGTACCGCCGTTCGGCGCTGCCGGTGCTGCGTGTCAGCGCCGTTACCGGCGAGGGCTTACCGGAACTGCGGGCGGCGCTGGAGGGGAAACTCAGCGCCTTCACCGGCAACTCCGGCGTGGGCAAGTCCAGTCTGCTCAACGCGCTGCTGCCAGCCCTTGAATTACCGGTAGGGGAGGTCAGCAAGGCGCTGGGACGCGGCCGCCACACCACCCGCCATGTGGAGCTGTTCTCGCTGGGACGGGACACCTACGGCATCGACACCCCGGGCTTTTCCTCCTTCGACACCGACGAGCTGGACTTGGAGCTGAAACGCCATCTGCCGGAGACGTTCCCCGAATTTGCCCCCTACACGGCGGATTGCCGCTTCACCGGCTGCACCCACACCAAAGAGAAGGGCTGCCGCGTGTTGCAGGCGGTGCGGGAGGGGGACATCCCCGAAGGCCGCCACCGCAGCTATATGCGGCTGTTTGACGAGCTGAAAGACGTGAAAGAATGGCAAAAAAAATGAGAGCGCCAGCGGCGCTCTCATTTTTTGTCGCTTTTTACGCTTCGATCTCCTCACTCATGAATTTCTCACTGGGTTTGTGGGAAGTCATGGAGTCGTAGCCGGAGGGGTCGGAAAGGGGCTTCATCTGCGGGCGGTGATGCCAGCCATCGTTTTGAATGGTGAAGCCGCCTACAACGTCGTCCAGTATATCGTCGGAGAGGGCGTGGGGGATGTTCTTTTTCTTGTCCATAGTGACTCCTTTGCTTGCTTTACGGTGCCAACTGGCGCTGCAATTTCCGCAGCGCATCGTTGTGCAGCACCTTGATGTAGGTGTAGGACAGCTTCATCCGCGCGGCGATGTCTTTCAGCGTCATGCCTTTCCAGTACCGCAGGATGATGATGTCCCGCTGCCGCTCCTCCAGCGTTTCCAGCGCCGACGCAAGAGAGGTCAGCGTTTCGCGGTGCGCCAGATCGTCCTCCATGCTGGAATCGTCGGTCAGCGTCTCCGGCAGCTCGGTGTGGAGGCGATGGGTGCGGTAGTAGTCGATGACGGCGTTGCGGGCGATGGTGTAGACCCATGTGGAGACGGAGGCCTTCGACTCGTCGAAGGTGTCCCAGTGCTGGCAGACCTTCAAAAACACGTCGCTGACCAGATCCTCCGCCTCCTGCGGGTTGCCCACTTTTCCGGCGATATATCGGTGTATTTTCGGATAATACTCCCGATATACCGCCTCTTTTCTCTCCTGCGCGATCATAGGCGTTGCTCCTCGTCCTGCCGCAGCTTCATCAGCTCCGGCGTGCCCGCCGCGCTGACCAGCTCCAGATCGTCATCGGAGAGGGCGTTATCGCCCTCGCACCAGCGGCGCTCCGTGTCACGGATGAGGGCGGCCAGATGTGGGTCGCCGTCAAACCGCTGCCGGTCGAACAGGGAGAAGAGTGTGGAGGAAGTTTTCTCGTTCATGGTATCACACTCCCGACTCTTGTTCATCGCTTCCAAGTATATATACGAAGGAAGAGGGAAAAGAGCCACAAAAATCTCGTTTTTTTAGGAACCTCAGGTATCCAGCCGCTGCCGTGCCACCAGCTCGGCGAAAGCGCCGTCCTTGGCGATCAGCTCGTCGTAGGTGCCGTCCTCGATGATGTGGCCGCCGTCCAAAAACAGGATGCGGTCGCACTGGCGGATGGTGGACAGCCGGTGGGCAATAACGATACGGGTGCATTTCAGCGCGTCCAGCGACTCCGACACCCGCTTCTGCGTCATGTTGTCCAGCGCGGAGGTGGCCTCGTCGAACATCAGGACTTTCGGCTTGGGGGCGATGGCGCGGGCGATCATCAGCCGCTGCTTCTGCCCGCCGGAGATGCCGCCGGCACCTTCTGCAATGATGGTGTTCATGCCCATGGGCATACGGCGGATGTCGTCGGCAATACCGGCCAGCTCCGCCGCCTCCCAGGCGTCCTGCTGGGTCAGCTCGGGGGCGGAGATGACGATGTTGGAGTAGATGTCACCCTGAAACAGCTTGCCGTTCTGCATCACCACGCCGATGAGACGGCGGAGGGATTTCAGGTCGATCTTCTCCATGTCCTTGCCGTCATAGTAGATGGCGCCCTTTTGGGGCTTTTCAAAGCCCAGCAGCAGCCGCAGCAGCGTGGACTTGCCGCAGCCGGTCTTGCCCACGATGGCCACATACTGGCCGGGGCGGATCTTCAGCGACAGGTTATCGAGGATCAGGGGCATATTGTCGCTGTAACGGAAGGAGACGTTGTTCAGCTCGATGCCGCCGGACAGCCGCGTCAGCACCTGCTTTTCCTCCGCCACTTCGGGCACGGTGTCGAAGAAGGGCTTCACCATCTCCAGAATGGGCTTGATCTGCGCCGCTGTCAGCGCCACACTGCTGAGGGACATGAACGCGCCGGAGACGAAGCCGTAGGCGGTGTTGAAGGCGTAGTAGTCCGCCACGGAGGTGCCGGATTTCACCGCCGCCCAGTACATCACCAGCGTACCCGCCAGCGAAATGGCCAGCGAGATGACGGAGTTCAGCTTCAGGAAGGTGGGCGGGTCGTAGCGCAGCCTGGCGCCCTCGGCGTACAGCCGTCCCCAGCGGGCGAAGGCACGCTTCTCCGCGCCGGAGAGCTTGATCTTCTGAATACCGGAGATGAGGGAGTAGGTCATGCCGCTTTCCTTGGTGTCCAGCTCCATGGCCTGCTTGGTGATCTTCATCTTGGCAAAGGCGGAGAGCAGGGAGAACAGCACCGTGGCCAGAATGATGAGCAGTGCCGGTACCACCAGCCCCGGCGCATAGGCGAAGATGGAGCCGATGTAGATGAGGGAAAAGACGGATTTCATGCCCGTGGACAGCACCGTCTCCGCCAGCATGGTGCAGAGGGTGTTGACCTGCGTAGTACGGCTGGCCAGATCGCCGGAGCTGTACTGCTTGAAGAAATCCGCCGGCAGCGACAGCACACGCATCATGGTGGCGGCCTCGATGGACATATTCATCTTGGTGGTGATGCGGTTATTGAACATGACCTTTACCGCCCGCATCAGCACCGAGCTACAGGTCACCGCCACCGTGAACACGGAGATGGCCAGCAGCATCCGTATGCTGCCGGAGGGCAGCACGGTGGAGAACAGCAGGCTGTTCACCTTGGGTGCCAGCAGTCCGATCAGCGTTACCGCCAGTGTGGCGGCAGCCAGAAGGACGATGTCGGCGGTGGACAGCGTCTCCATGATGTACTTCAACAGCGCGCCCAGACTCATCTTCTTCAGGGGGAAGGGCTTGTAGAAGGCGATGGCCTCCCGCTCCAGCAGGTGCTGGTTCTGCGCGTTGATCTTTTTGCGCTTGCCGGTTTCGTAGTCGTAGTAGCTGTAACCGGACATACCCGCGGGGATCAGCGCCACCACGCGGCCGTCCTCTTTCAGCACGCCCAGCATGGCGCCGATGGCGTCCTTGTACCAGCCTTCCTCTAAATGCACCGTCCGGCGCATGATACCGTAGGGGCGGAGCAGGTACTCCAGCTGGTCGTCCTGATCGGTGATGGAGTCGGGCACCTCACGGCTCTTGACGCGGTAGTAGCGCAGTATCTCGTCAATGGCATTTTTCGTGATGGTGCGCTGGCTCTGAATGGCGGCGGCCACCTTCTCGCCCATAACGGCGGAGGCCATGTGGACGAAGGATTCGGAAAATACTTCGTCATCCTGTTGCTTTCGCTGGCGAATTTGTTCGTCAAACCAACCCATGTATGCCCCTCCTTTACTCGTTGGATACGAGCTGGGTGTAAGCGCCGTTCAGCGCCATCAGCTCATCGTGGGTGCCGCGCTCCACCACTTGCCCCTTGTCCATGACGATGATCTCATCGCAGTCACGGATGGTGGACAGACGGTGGGCGACGACGATACAGGTGATGCCACGGTCTTTGATGGACTTGACCACGTTGTACTCGGTCTTGGCGTCCAGTGCGGAGGTGGCCTCGTCCAGAATGATGATGGTGGGATCCTGCGCCAGTACGCGGGCGATCTCCATCCGCTGACGCTGGCCACCGGAGAAGTCCTTGCCGCCCTCGGTGATCTTGTACTGGTAGCCGCCCTCACGGAGCATGATGTCCTCGTGGATCTGAGCGTCGCGGGCGGCCATGATCATCTCGAAGTCCTCGATGGAGGTGTCCCACATCTTGATGTTGTTGGCGATGGTGTCCTCAAAGAGGATGATGTCCTGATCTACCACCGCCAGCGAACCGGTGAACACGCTGCGGTCGATCTTGGACATGGGCTTGCCGTCGAACAGAATCTCACCGCTCCACGGCTGGTACAGTCCGGAGATCAGCTTGGACAGCGTGGACTTGCCGCAGCCGGAGGAACCGACGAAGGCCACACGGCTGCCGGCCTTCAGCGTCATGTTGAAGTCCTGAATGAGGGGCTCTGCCAGACGGGAGTAGCCGAAGGTGACGTGCTTCATCTCCACCGTACCGGAGAGCTTGTCGTACTCCTCCGCCTCGGTGTCGTTGTCGAAGATGGGGTCGGTGGGGTACTTCATCACGTCCTCCACGCGCTCCATCTCGGTGCGCATCTCCTGCAGCGACTGTCCCGCGTTGATGAGGGACGAGGCAGGGGCGGTGAAGGAGGCCAGGAAGCCCTGGAACGCCATGATCATACCGACGGTGAAGTCGCCTTCCATGGCCAGGAACACGCCGATCATCAGCACCAGCGAATCGCACAGGGTGCTGACCAGCTTGGGCAGCAGACCCAGCGCCGAGCTGAGCCGCTGGAAGCGTACCTTTTGGGTGTTGACGGCGGCCTGATAGCCCGACCACTTCTCGAAGAAGCCGTTTTCTGCGCCGCTGGATTTGATGGTCTCGATCATCTCGATGCCCGCCACCGTGGTGCCTACCAGCTTACCGGCGTCACGCATCTGGACGCGGGTGATGTTGATACGCTTTTTGGCGATGATGCGGGACAGCAGCAGGTTCATCACCACGGAGAACAGGCCGATCAGCGTCAGCGTCAGGCTGTAACGCACCATGACCACCAGATAGAACACCATCATGATGGCGTCCAGCACCAGCGGGGCGAAGATATTCACCAGCGAGGAGGAGATGGAGGCGTTGGAGTTCTGGCGGCTCTGAATGTCGCCGGCCATCCGCTGGGAGAAGAACTCCATGGGCATACGCAGCACCTTCCACATATAGGTGCCGGTGCCCACCATGTCCATCTTACCCTCCAGCTTCAGCGAGTACACCGCCTGTATCCACGCCACGATGAGCTGCACGATGCCCAGTCCCGCCAGTGCCAGCAGGAAGGGGGTGAACCACTCCGGATTCTCGCCGGTCAGCAGCCGGTCGAGGAAGATACGGGAGAAGGCGGGGTCGATGATGCCGAACAGGGAGGAGATCAGCGTGGTGAGGATGACGAACGTCATGGCCACGCCGGTGCCGGCCAACTGATTCTTGGCGTAGTCCAGCATGGACTGGGGCTTGCCCTCGGGCACGAAGTCCTCCGACGGCTCGAACATGAGACAGATACCGGTGAAGGACTCGTCAAATTCCTTCATGGGGATGGTGCAGGTGCCGCGGGCAGGGTCGTTGAGCACGGCCTTGTCGCCCTTGAAGCCGTCCAGCACCACGAAATGGTTGAAGTTCCAGTGGATGATGCAGGGGAACGTGCCGTACTGCCGCAGCTCATCCGGCTCGAAGCGGTAGCCCTTGGCGGTGAGACCGTAGCTCCGCGCCGCCCGCAGGATGTTGCGGGCGTTGGAACCGTCACGGGAGATGCCGCAGTCAATACGCACCTGCTCCAGCGGTATCCACTTGCTGTAATAGGCCAGTACCATGGTCAGCGAGGCGGCGCCGCATTCCAGCGCCTCCAACTGCATGACCATCGGCACCTTCGCCACCTTGCCGGTGACGGGCGCTTTGATCTTTACATTCTTCCCCATAGCGTTACCTCAGTTCAGCACAAAGGACATGGGCGTTTCACGCCGCAGGATGAGGGACACGTCACACAGACCGTCGGCCATATCGGGGGCGGCGACGGTGACGGCGTAGACCATATCCTCCGGCGCATAGCCGGTGCCGGAGGGCACAGGCGTACCGTCAGAGGCGGTCAGCAGAGAGCCGAACGTGACGGGAGAAGCGGCTACCTCCGACACGGTCAGCTCGGTGTCACCCACGGAGACCGGAGTGCCTGCCACCACGTCGGAAATATCCGCTTCGCTTATGTAACAGGTGATGGTGCCGTCCACGCAGACGCCCACGGTGTCCGCCGTGGTGTCCAAATGGCCAAAAATACCCCACACGCAGACGCCCACCAGCAGTACGATCACCGCCGCCAGGATCATCCATACGCTGGGGTTGGATACGCGGATATAGTCGTTTAATTGCTCGGGAGAATTGACTTTCTCCATGCTTTTGCTGCGAAATAGATCACTCATGGCTACAGCTCCTTTTCTCGGCAATATTGGTACTTATAGTATAGCATATATTCAGTTCCTTTTCAACAGTAAGATGTCATAAAGAACAATAAAATAGCCAAAAGAAAGACGCGGCAGGGGAGAGGGGCAAAAAAACAAGGAGTTCCCGAGATCGAGATCTCAGAAACTCCTTGGCACGCCGTGAGGGATTCGAACCCCCGGCCTTCTGGTCCGTAGCCAGACGCTCTATCCAGCTGAGCTAACGGCGCGTGTCAATCAGACAGCTTATTTATATTACCACACCGCAACTCAAAATGCAAGAGGAATTTTTCGTTTTTCCCGATTTTTTTCGAGGAATTTTTCGCCGCCGCTGTCGATCGCCCTTTTCTACCCGATGAGCGTCACGATACCGGCGCTGAGCGCTGCCACGGCGGCAAACAGCGGGATACCCCGAAGGAAGGAGCCGATGTGCTTGTCGGGGTTCTGATAGTGGCGTTTTTCCTTACCACAATATACCCATCAGCCCACTGCTGACGAAGCCCGCCGCGATTGCAAACGGCAGCACTGGCAGACACACCTTCACATGAAACCACTTTTGGCGGTATTCCTTCTCCATGTGTTCCGTTCCGGGGAGCCGGACGCGCTTAATGTTGGCAAACAGTACCCAATCCAAAAAGAACGTATCCCA
>CAZTHY010000028.1:0-10931 GCA_964613205.1 uncultured Oscillospiraceae bacterium | reverse complement strand
AGGTACATATTCTCACTTCTTCCCCTTATGGCATACTTTAACTAATTTAGTATACTATAAAACCGCCCGCATTTCAAGAAAAACCGTGGAAGCGGGAAAAAATAAGAGAGGACGCGGTGCGTCCTCCCTTTTGGTGTTCACTTGTCACCGTTCCTCTTTGCGCCGTCTCCCCTGTGCCATGAGGGTGTAGAGGGCATCTAAGGCGTCGCTGAGGGTGCCTACGCGGTCGATGAGGCCGGCTTCTACGGCCTGGCGGCCGTAGAGGACGGTGCCGATGTCGTTGGCCATGTCGCCGGTGGCCAGCATCATCTGACGGAAGCGATCGGCGGAGACGCGGCTGTTTTTCGCCACGAAGTCGATGATCCGCTCCTGTATGCGGGTGAAATAGCGGTATGTCTCCGGCGCAGCGATGACGGTGCCGGACATCCGCACGGGATGGAGCGTCATGGAGGCGCTTTCGGCGATAAACGTCACCGCGCCGCACACCGCCAGCGGCACGCCGATGGAGTGGCCGCCGCCCAGCACCAGCGTCACGGTGGGCAGCGTCATCCCCGCCACCAGCTCTGCGATGGCCAGTCCCGCCTCAATGTCGCCGCCCACGGTGTTCAGCAGCAACAGCAGTCCGTCCACGTCCTCCGACTGCTCCAGCGCCGCCAGCAGCGGCAGAATATGCTCATATTTCGTGGTTTTCGTGTTCTCCGGCAGCGTCATGTGCCCCTCGATCTGCCCCACGATGGTGAGACAGTGGACAACGCCCTGTCGGTTTTTCACCACCACGCTGCCCATGTCGATGATGGGCTGGGCGGGCACGCCGTCGTCCTGCTGCCGTTTCGTCTCCTGTGACATTCCTACCTCCTAAATCAACTGCATATGCTTGCGCATGGCGGCCACGGCACCTTTTTCCAGCCGTGACACCTGCGCCTGTGAGATACCGATCTCGGTGGAGACCTCCATCTGCGTCTTGCCCTGACAGAACCGCAGCGCCAGTATGCTGCGCTGCCGCTCGTCCAGCCGCGCCATGGCGTCTTTCAGGGCGATGCAGTCCAGCCACCGCTCGTCGCTGCCCCGCTCGTCCCGCACCTGATCCATGACGCACACCGCGTCGCCGCCGTCGGCGTAGACCGGCTCATAAAGGCTCACCGGATCGCTGAGGGCATCCATGGCGAACACGATCTCCTCCCGTGGCAGCCCCAAATGGGCGGCCAACTGCTCCACCGTCGGCTCCCGCTGGGTCTGGGCGATCAGCTCCTCACGGGCGCGCAGCACCTTGTAGGCGGTGTCACGGGTGGAGCGGCTGACGCGGACGGCGCTGTTGTCCCGCAGATACCGCCGCAGCTCACCGATGATCATGGGCACGCCATAGGTGCTGAACTGCACCCCCTGATCGACATTGAACCGGTCGATGGCCTTCATAAGACCGATGCACCCCACCTGAAAGAGATCGTCGGCGCTTTCGCCCCGACCTGCAAACCGCTGGATCACCGACAGCACCAGCCGCAGATTGCCGCAGATCAGCTCCTGCCGCGCCGCCTTGTCGCCGCTTTGGGCGCGGCGAAGCAGCGCCGTCATCTCGTCGCTTTTCAGTACAGGCAGCTTCGCCGTGTTGATACCGCAGATCTCCACCCTGCCCCGCATTCCGCCACCTGCCTTCCTGATGATAGGAACAGTATGCCCCGCCGCGCCGTCCTTATTCTCTGCGGCGGAAAGCGCCTTTTTCCGACGCATAGGACAGGGAAAGCGGCGCATAGAGTACCGTATAGGGGGTGCGGAGATGGTGTGCAAATTCACCCTGCTGCGGCGCAGGGAGGTCATCAATATCTGTGACGGCTGTCGCCTTGGCTGCGTGGGAGACGTGGAGGTGCAGATACCGGAGGGGACGGTGCGGGCGCTGATCGTATTCGGCCCCTGCCGGTTTTTCGGCCTGTTCGGGCGGGGCGAAGATTACTATATCCCGTGGGAGTGCGTGCAGAAATTCGGAGACGACATCATTCTGGTGGATAAACCCATCCCCCGCCAGCCGCCGCCGAAAAACGGACGGCCAAAGCGGGGCTTTTGGTAACAGAAAAAGCAAAAAAGAACGCCATAGGCGTTCTTTTTTGTTATTCCGGTTTCTCCGGCGGTGTTCTGCTGTCGGGGAAGTCCATACCGTCAGGCGGGGTCATATTGTCGGGAAAGTCCATACCAGCGGGCGGAGTCATATTGTCAGGGAGTTCCATGCCCTCCGGCAGTTGCATATCCGGCATACCGCCGAACCCGCCGCCGGCGGTCATATCCATCGCCCCCATGTCGGAGAGGGAAAGCTCGCCTGCGTTCACCGCTGCTTCGCTGCCGCTGAGCTGGAGCGATGCGCTTTCGCTGCGGAGGGTGCAGAAGGTTTTCAGCGCCGCCACACCGGTCTCGAATTCGTCATAGGTGCAGAAAGCGGTGGGGTCTTTGGCCACATAGGGGGCGATAAGGTCGTAGGCGTCATCAATGAGAGCTTGCACGTCCACCTGCTCCAAAAGCTGACGATACAGGGCGTAGTACCGGCTGCTGTACGTCTCGTCGGAGAAGATCCACGACTGCATAGGCCGGTCGGACAGCACCTCATCGATCGCCTCGTTCACCGCCGAATCGGCGCTGCCGCCCATGAAGGTACCGAAGGCCAGATTGTAGTCCCAGGGGATCATGGCGAGCTGGCCGTCCTTCTCGTAGAGGTAGTAGTTGTGTACCATGCTGCCGGTGTAGCTGTCACCGTTGACCAGATAGTTGTGTACCACGAAGTACCGCAGCACCTTCTCCACGTCCACCACCTGCTCCAGATCCTCACCGTTTGACAGCTTTTGGAGGGAGGAGATGAGCCGCGTCTTGTCGGCGGAGGTAATGTCGGTTTTGGCGCTGTCGAAAATGGCGGAATAGCTGTCGGGATCGTCGTCGATATATTGCAGCTTCACGTCAGCGCCGTTCATGCCGCCGAAACCACCGCCAAAATCACCACCGAACTCGCCGCTGAAGTCGCCGCCGAAGTCGCCGCCGAAGTCGCCCTCCGGCTTCTTCCGGTCGCCCTGCTGTTCCGGCGGCTGGCCGGCCATGATGCCCTCGTCCGGCTTCTGCGCCGGTACCGTCTGATCGGAAAAGGCGCCGTCCTGCCGCTCCATGAAGCCCTCCATATCGAAGTCAAGGCCGTTGCCGCGGCCACCGCCCATGGAAACGCTGTCCGGCTTGTAGAGTTCGCCGTACTGCGCGCCGTAGTTCCGCTGCAGGAAGCTCTCCTCCACCGCCTCCACCGCCAGATACAGCCCCCAGTCCTCGCCGTTGACGGTGATGTAGACGTAGGCGCACAGCGGCGCATCCACGCCGAAAGCGTCCATCATCCGGTAGGAGACGTAGTCCTTCATGTAGGTGTTGTCCTGAATGATGTTGTTCAGACACAGCTTGTCAAGGCCGTGGTAGGTGATGCTGCTGTCATAGTGGTCGAATTCGATCTTGAAACTGTACCGGTCGGAGTCCATGGCGGCCACAGTGGTGAGGGAGGTGTTGCCCTTGCCCCGAATGGCCACGTTCCGTATCGTCTCGCCGTCGATGGTGACGGCGCAGAGACTGTATTCCTCGCTGGCGGCGGTGGTGAGGAAGGTGTCCCAGTCGTCCATCTCGATGTCGATGGTGTGTACCTTTGACGTGTCGAACAGCAAGTCCTCGTAGCCCATCACCATTGGAGCACTGTTCTCCTCCACCCGACACAGCACCACCACGCACAGCACCGATGCCAGCAGAATGGCCGTGATGCAGATCGCATCCAAATGCTTATGGGTGGACATGGCTCACCCCATGTAGTCGCCGTTGTAGCTGACCAGTACGGCGCTGTCCACACCGGTCATGGCGGCCAATTCGTTGATGAAATCGGTGTTGTCGTCTTTCAGGCGTACCTCCATGTTCACCTCCACGCTGCCCTGACGGGCGGTTTTGCTCTTCACCACGCAGCGGCTGCACCTGTCTTTGAGATAGTCGGCGGCGCGCTGCTCCGACTCGTGGCCGTCGCACTGCAATACCACGATGTAGGGGTCGCGGTGGGGCTTACGGTTGACGAACACCAGCAGGATAACGCCGATGACGGCGCTGCCGATGACCGCCAGCGGGATCAGCTCTGCCGCCAGCACGATACCGGCGGCAATGGCCCAAAAGAGGAACGCAATGTCCAGCGGTTCTTTGATGGCGGTGCGAAAACGGACGATGGACAGGGCGCCCACCATGCCCAGCGACAGCACCACGTTGCTGGTGACGGCTAAGATCACCATGCCGGTGATCATGGTCAGCGCCACCAGCGTCACGCCGAAGGAGGATGAGTACATCACGCCCTGATACGTTTTCTTGTAGACGAAGAAGATGAACAGGCCGACACAGAACGACAGCAGCAGCGTAATGACGATATCCGCCAGGGAGACGGAGTTGACGTTTTGCAGGAAGTCGGACTTGAAAATATCGTTAAAAGTGGTCATGGTTTCTCCTTTCTCAGCCGTAGATACGGCACTGGGCGTACTTGGAAAAGGCGGATACACGCCGCCCCTTCAGTTGTATGGCGTCGCGGATAATGTCCGGCAGAAAGCCGTCCCACTTCACCTCCAGAATGATGGGGCAATCCCCCGCCGGAATGGTGGGACAGTCGAAATCGAGAAAATCGGTGGCGCCGAGACCGGTGCGGATGTCGTAGTCCAGCGTCACCCGCACGTTCCCGGGCGGATAGACGAAGGGTTCCCGTGTGTAGTCCACGATGGTCTTGGGGCGGAGCTGCTGGGTCTGCATCTTGCTGTACAGCTCCTGTACCAGCGGCCGCTGGGCATCCCGCATCCACGCTGTATCGCCCCGCAGGAGACGAGCCACCTCATCGGCGGTGACGGCGGCAGACTGCTTGCTGCCCAAGCCCGCCAGCTTGCTCTTTTTCTCCAGACGGATGAGGGAACTGTCCCCATTGTAGCACCGGAGACGGAATTTTTCCCGCCTGTTCACACCGTCCAGCTTTTGCCGGAGTGCCGTGTCGGCAGGTGTGTCGAAGTACAGACTGCGTATGAAGTAGCGCCCCTGTACGGCGTGGCGGTCGGGCTGCATCACCGCCCCCAACCGCTGCCGCAGCACCAGCATATCGGGGTAGCTGATGGGGTGCTTCCACTCATGGCGGTAGTCCGTAGGATCACGTCCTTTCTTTTTTGGGATAGGCAGAGATTACCAGCCATTTCTGAAACCAAACCTAAAAAAATCCCCCTTATCTGTGAACTTTCTGTGAAAAGAAAATACAAAAACGCCCTTCCCGCAGGAAGGACGTCTTGCTCTATTGCTGTGTTTTCAGCTCCAAAATTTCCGCGCCCAGCGCTGCCGCTTCGCCTTTGTCGTGGGTGGCCAGCAGCAGCGTTTTGCCCTGTGTTGCCTTGTCGATGGCGGCGAGGCATCTGGCTTTCGTCTCGCCGTCCAAGCCCGTCAAGGGCTCGTCCAGCACCAGCACATCGAAGGGGGCGCACAGCGCCCGTGCCAGCGCCACGCGGCGCTTCATGCCGCCGCTGAGGGCGGCGGGGCGGGTGTGGAGATCGTCACCCAGCCCCAGCGTTTCCAGCATGGCTTGGGCGGTTTCCGCGTCGCTGAACAGCGCGGCATTTTCCAGCGCGGTCAGCCACGGCAGCAGCCGATCCTCCTGAAACACGGCGGCGAAGCGGGTGTTCTCCGGCAGGGAGACGGTGCCCCTTGCGGGGCGTTCCAGCCCCAAAACCAGCCGCAGCACGGTGGTCTTGCCCTCGCCGGAAGCGCCCATCAGGCAGACGCGGCCGCCCTCCGGTATCGACAGGGTGAAGTCCCGCAGCACCCGCTTTTCCTCGCCGTAGGTGAACGTCACGCCGTTAAGTGTTACCATGACCGTCCCCCTTTCTCAGAAGCCGTGCCGCCAAGTGCTGCAAGAGACTGCTGCACACCACCATCACCACCGTCAGGGCGAACACCTCGTCGTAGCTGACGGTGGCCTTGCCCTGCCACAGCAGGTCGCCCAGCGAACCGGCGGTGCGGCAGATGACCTCCGCGGCAATGCCGGATTTCCACGCAAAGCCCAGTCCGGTGGCGGCGGCAGCGGCCAGATAGGGTCGTACCTGCGGCAGCGTGATGCAGCGGAAGATGTCCCACCGCTTCATGCCGAACACCCGCGCCATCTCCGCCAAGCCGCCGTCCACGGCGGACAGCCCCGTCTCCACGTTGCTCCACACGATGGGCAGCACCGTGAGAAAGACGATGGCGCTGGGGATGTACGCCCTACTGACCCACAGGAACACCAAAATGGTGAACACCGCCACGGGGATGGCGCGGATCAGCCGCAGCAGCGGTGCGGTGAGCCACCGGAACAGCTTCCAGCGCACCGATGCGGCGGCGCAGACGATGCCGGTCACCAGCGCCAGCAGGAATCCGGCGCAGATACGCCACAGCGACAGCGCGGCAGCCAGCCAAAAGCTGCCCTCGCCCGCCAGCCGCCACAACGCGCAGGCGGTGTCCCACACGGTGGGGATGGGCAGCAGCAGCGACCGGTTCACCACCATAGCCGCCGCCTGCCACACCAGCAGCCAGAACACCACCGCGCCGGCGTTTTTCAGCGCCTTAGCCACCGTAGTAGAAGCCATCCTCCGGCATGGCACCGCCGATGCTCTTGGGATTGGCATCGAACATCACCTGCAAGTAGCCGGAAAGGCCGGTTTTCAGCTCGTCACCGGTGACGAAGGTAAGACCGCAGGAGGGGATGGCCTTCTGCGCCAGCGCCGCCTTGGGGATAAGACCGTACTGCTCGCACAGGGCGGCGGTGGTCTCCACGTCGGTCTGCGCCTTGGTGATGGAGCTTTCATAGTCCGCCATGAACAGCGCCACCGCCTCGGGGTTGGATTCCAGGAACTCGTTGCGCACAATGACGCAGCCCATCATCAGCGTGCTGTCGCCGCCGGAGATCTTACCCCACTCGTCGGTCATGTTGAAGATGGTCTTGCTGCCCTCGTTCTGCATGAGGATGCTGGTGGCCACCGGCTGGGGCGCCATGAGGATGGCCTCGGGGTCGCTCTGCCACACGGTCAACAGCTCACTGCCCTCGCCCACAAACTGGATGGTCACGTCCTTGTCGGGGTCAAGACCGTTGCCGGAGAGGACGTAGCGCAGGATATATTCGGGGTTGGCACCCTGCCCGGGGCTGTAAATGGTTTTCCCTTTCAAGTCCGCCACAGTATTGACTTCTTCGCCGCTGGACAGCACGGACAGCACGCCCAGCGTGTTCACCGCCAGCACCGTCACGCCGCCCTGGGTCTTGTTGTACAGCGTGGCGGCCAGATTGGTGGCTACGGCGGCAATATCGGCGTCGCCGTTGGAGATGGCGGCCACCACTTCGTCGTTGGCACCGGGCATGGTGACGTGGTAGGTGTTCACCGTCTCACCGCCGTCTGCCGCCGCCCACAGGTTCATGGCACCGATACCGGTGGGGCCGGACAGGACGTACAGATTCACGTCGGTGCCCTCGTAGGTGGCGCTGCCGCTGGGTTCCTCAGTGGGAGGGGGCGCATCGTTCTGACCGCCGCAGGCCGTCAGACTCAGCGCCAGCACCAGCGCCAACAGTAAACTCGTCCAATTTTTCAGCTTTTTCATGGTAATACCTCGATTCTTTTTCCATCGCGGGCGATCAAGCCCGCCGTTTCCAATTCCTCCAGCGCCCGATACAGACTGGTGCGCCCCATGGCCAGCGTCGATGCCAGCTTCGTCATGCTGACCTTCTCCGGCAGGCAGCCGTCCTCACCGCAGTTGGCCTGTAACCACCGGTACAACCGGTGCTGGGCGCTGTCCTGCGTCAAAATGGCGATCTTGCCGTTGAGGAACCGCACCCGTCCGGAGAGGAAGGTGATGTAGTTCACCGCCAGTGCCGGCCACCGGTGGAACCACTCCTCCAGCAGCTCCTGCGTCAAAAACAGCACCGTGCAGCCGGTGACCGCCCGCACATGGGACACATAGCCCCCGCCGCCGAACAGCGCCGCCGCACCGAAGGTGCCTCCGGCGGAAAACACCGTCAGCACCGACTGCTGCCGCTCACCGCCGACGGCCTCGGCCTTGCCCTCCAGCAGGATGCCCAGCGCCCGCCGGTCGCTGCCGCCGTCGCAGATGGTCTCGCCCCGCCGGTAGACCTCCACTGGCAGCGCCAGCGCCTCCGCGATCAGCTCCTCCGCGCCGCGAAAGAGAAAATGTCCCCGCAGCACCGCTTCCCAACTATCCATCCCGCACCACCTTTCTGTTCCATTTGGAACATTTTCTAAAGTGTACCATCTATTCCACACGTTGTCAAGAGGGAAAATGCACGCAAAAAAAGACCGCCGGCGGCGGTCTTTTTTCTTGTACTTTTCTGCGGGTTTTTTGATTACCGCTTGTTGGAGCGGATCCAGATGCCTTGTTTTTCGGCGTTGGCTACCAGCTCGTCGCGGAACATGGGGTGGGCGATGGAGATGAGCTTCTCGGCGCGCTCCCATGTGGAGCAGCCCACCAAGTTCACGCCGCCGTACTCGGTGACGATGTAATAGGCCAGACTGCGGGGATCGGTGACGATGTCGCCCGGGGACAGCAAGGGGTTGATGCGGGACTTGACGTTGCCCTGCTTGTCGGTGAAGGAGGAGGTCAGGCAGATGAACGCCTTACCGCCGCGGGACAGCGCCGCGCCCTCCAAAAAGTCCAGCTGGCCGCCGGTACCGCTGATCTGCCGTGTGCCGGAGCTTTCGGCGCAGATCTGACCGTACAGGTCAACGGAGATGCAGTTGTTGATGGAGACAAAGTTGTCCTGCTTGCCCACGTTGGAGGGGTCGTTGCAGTAGCTGATGGGGTACGTCACCACGCCCGGGTTCTCCCTGATCCAGTCGTACAGATCGGGAGAGCCGATGGCCAGGCCGAAGATACTCTTGTATCTGTCCAGCTTTTTGCGGTTGTTGGTGATCTTCCCCGCCTTGTACATATCGAGGTAGCTGTCGCACAGCATTTCGGTGTGGATGCCCAGCTCACGCAGGTCGCTCTTGGCGATCATCTGACCCACCGCGTTAGGCAGGGAGCCGATGCCCAGCTGCAGCGTGGAGCCGTCCACCATGTTCTGCACCACATACTCGGCGATCTTCATCTCCGCCTCGTTGGCGGCGGGAGACTTGACACCGGGCAGCGGGCCGTGAGGCCCCTCCACGATCATGTCCACGTCGCTGATGTGGATGCACTCATCCAGGCCGCCGTAGACCCAGGGCAGGTTCTCGTTGATCTCCAAAATGACCACGTCCGCCTTGTCCAGCGTGGCGCGGGCGGAGGCCGTAGCGCCGGCGAAATTGAAGTAGCCGTGCTCATTCATGGGGGTGACGGCCATCATGGCCACGTTGACGGTGAGGAACTGGCTGTAATACCAGCCCAGATTGCGGAACACCATGGGGTTGAAGTTGCACAGTCCCCTGTCGCACAGCTTCCGCTCATAGCCGGACATATGCCAGCTATTATAGACAAAGTGCTTACGCTCGGGATCGCACTCCACCATTTGGATCGGTTCAAAGATCAGATAGCCGCGGATCTTTACCTCCCGCAGCTCGTCCTTACGCTTGGCAATGGCCGCATCCATCAGGGACGGATAGCCCGTGCCCATGGAGATGTCGATCCAGTCGCCGCTCTTTACCACCCGCGCCGCCTCATCCGGCGTGCGGAGCTTGCGTTTATACTCTGCTGTGTAGTCAAACGGTCTTGCCATACTGCTTTTTTCCTTTCCGCGTTTTTCGCCTCCACTTTGTTAATTTTATCACTTTCACAGTTCCTTGTCAACGGTTTAACAATTTTTTCTCACAGGAATAAGTTTTTTCTTTTAGGGAGAAAACCGCCTTCCCTCCCCTTTTCCGCAGGGAAAAAGGGGACGCGATCGCGTCCCCTTTCCGAAAAACCGATTTCCTCACAGGAAATGTGTTTACTTCTCGGCGCGGCGCTTATAGCTCTCGTACTTGGCCTTGGCGTCGGCCTCTGCTTCGGCGAAGAGGCTCTTGGCGTTGTCGGGGAAGCTGAGCTCCAGCGAAGCGTAGCGCACCTCGCCCTTCATGAACTCGTACAGCGGCATGGTGGGCTCCTTGCTGTCCAGCGTAAAGACCTTGGTGTTGGGGTCGTAGCGGTACAGGTTCCAGTAGCCGGAGTTCACCGCGTCCTTCATCTCCTGCTGGACGTTGTTCATGCCCTTCTTGATACCGTGGTTGATGCAGGGGGCGTAGCAGATGACGATGGAGGGGCCCTTGTGGGCTTCCGCCTCACGGATGGCCTTGATGAGCTGGTTGGGGTTGGCACCCATGGAGCACTGGGCAACGTAGACGTTGTCGTAGGTCATCATCAGCATACCCAGATCCTTTTTCTTGGTCTTTTTGCCGCTGGCCTGGAACTGCGCCACGGCACCCACCGGGGTAGCCTTGGAGGACTGGCCGCCGGTGTTGGAATAGACCTCGGTATCCACCAGCAGGACGTTGACATCCTCGCCCATGGCGAAGACATGATCCAGACCGCCGTAGCCGATGTCATACGCCCAGCCGTCGCCGCCGTACATCCACATGGTCTTCTTGGACATATCCTTTCTGCGCTTCAGGATCTCGTCCACCACCTTCTGCTCCTCAGCGGTGAAGGAAGTGCTCTCCAGCAGGCACAGCAGCTCCTCCGTGGCGGGGGTGGACGCGTCCAGATCGTCGTAGGTCTCCAGCCAGCGGGCGATGGCGGACTTGACGGCCTCGTTCTTCGTCAGGGCGTCCAGCTCCCTGACGTAGCCGGTGACGGCGTCACGAAGCTGCTTCACCGCCAGACACATACCGTAGGAGAACTCGGCGTTGTTCTCAAAGAGGGAGTTGGACCAGGCGACACCCTTGCCCTCAGCGTTCTTGCAGTAGGGGACGCAGGGCATGGCCGCGCCCCAC
>CAZTHY010000027.1:0-10958 GCA_964613205.1 uncultured Oscillospiraceae bacterium | reverse complement strand
ACCACGTCCATCAGGCCGGTTCTCTGGTGGAGCCCGACCGCCTGCGGTTCGACTTCACCCATTTCGAGGCCATCACGCCGGAGCAGCTGGAGCAGGTGGAGGACATGGTGAACGGCGCCATTCTCGACGGTCTCACCGTCGTCACCGAGGAGCTGCCCATCGCTGAGGCCAAGGCGCGCGGCGCCGTGGCCACCTTCGGCGAGAAGTACGGCGAGACGGTGCGTGTCGTCACCATGGGTGACTTCTCCATGGAGCTGTGCGGCGGCACCCATCTGAACAACACCGCCAAGGCCGGTCTCTTCCGCATCAAGAGCGAGAGCAGCGTGGCCAGCGGCGTGCGCCGTATCGAGGCCACCACCGGCAAGGCGTCCATCGAGGAAATCCGCCACGGCCGCACCACGCTGGCCAAGGCCGCCCAGTTCTTCAAGACCACCCCCTACGGCATCATCGAGCGGATGGAGCAGCAGGCGGCGGAGATGAAGAACCTCCGTCAGGCGGTGGAGAAGTTCAAGAGTGAGGCCTCCATGGGCGAAGCCAAGCAAATTTTGGCCTCCGCCAAGACGGTGGCAGGGCTGCATATCATCACCGGCACCCGCCCCAACATGGACGCCAACGGTCTGCGGAAGATGGGCGACTTCCTCCGCGACAAAGATCCCGCCGTGGTGGCGGTGCTGGCCAGCGTCGGCGAGGAAAAGGTGACGTTCCTGGCGGTGTGCGGCAAGGAGGCTGTGGCCAAGGGTGTCAAGGCCGGTGATCTGGTACGCAGCGTGTCCGCCGTGTGCGGCGGCAAGGGCGGCGGCAAGCCCGACAGCGCCATGGGCGGCGGCACCGACCTGCTGAAAGTGGACAACGCGCTGGCCACGGTGGACGAATTCGTGGCCGCAGCGGTGAAGTAAGCATGAACACGGGAACGATTCTGCAAAGGCTGCGGCAGCTGCCTGTTTCGCTGGAAAGTGTCGGGTTATACGCGGCAGCGGCGGAGGACAGATACTTCTGCACGCCGGAAAACGCCGAGATCATTGCGCGGCTGGGCTGTGACGGTGTCCACTTTGTCCTCTTGCCGGAGGACGAGCGGGTGTTCTGCGTTGACCCCGCCATGGGCGACATCGGCACCTACGTCCTGCCGGTGGCGGCGGACGGAGAAACGTTTTTGCGCTACCTGCTGTACTGTCGGGACGCAAATCCGCTGACCCAACTCCACTGGATGGACGAGACCCGTTTTCGCGCACTGCTGGCGGAGGACGGTACCGCCCGCTGGCCGGGGTGCGAGACTTTCTACGCGGAGAAAGCAGCGGCGCTGCAAGCCATTGCCGAGGCGTTCGGCCTTGCACCGCAGGAGCCGTTTGCGGAGGTCAAGGCGCTGCAAGCAACATTTGACCCGTCTGTCCTGCACTTCTCCGATGAATACTACGATGTGCTGGGACTGGAGCGGGAATAAAAAACATAACTGAGCATTGCCGCAGAGCCATCTGCGGAGCGACAAAATAACGGATTGAAAGGAGACAACACCATGAAGAACGATTGCCTGTTCTGCGCCATTATGGCAGGGGAAATCCCCTCCAACAAGGTCTACGAGGACGAGATGTGCTACGCCTTCTATGACATCGAGCCTCAGGCGCCTGTCCACTTCCTTGTGGTGCCCAAGGAGCATATCTGCTGCGCCCGCAAGATCGACGGCAGCAACAGCGCCGTGGTAGCCCACTGCTTCGAGGTCATCGCCAAGGTGTGCGCCGATCTGGGCGTGGAGAGCTACCGGATCGTCAACAACTGCGGCGATCAGGCGGGTCAGACCGTCAAGCACCTCCACTTCCATGTGCTGGCCGGACGGGATATGACGTGGCCTCCGGGCTAAAAGACCAAAAAACGGTGGGCGTTTGCCCACCGTTTTTTATTTCTCCGGTTTTAAGTTGTTCAGCGCGGCTTTCATGGTCTCCAAGCCCTCCTCGGCGGCTTTTTTAAGACCGGTTTTCACGTCCTCCAAGCCCTCCTCCGTGGCGCGTTTCAGTTCCTCTTTTACGTCCACCGCCAGACGGCGGAAGATTTCCGAGAGGATGCGCTTCTGCTCCTCGTCCGCTTCTGCGTACTGCTTCAGCAGCGCCGCACCGCCGCCGAGACCGCCGCTGCGGAGGTCGTCCAGCGTCCGCGCCTTGCCGGACAGCGACAGCACATCGAAAAGGGCATCGGTGAACTGCTGCCGCTCCTGCACCGTCATGGAGCCGATCCACTCCCGCAGCACGTCGTCGGACAGCTTGCCCATCTGCGACCGCTCACCCAAATGGACGAAGCGGGTGGCGGACACGCACCAGGAGAGGGGCTCGTGCTGCATGACGGAGCGGTTGGTGCTGTCGATGACGGCGTAGTCCTCGTCGTGCTCCAGCAGCACGCCCACGATGGAGGATTCGGGGATGTAGGTGTGGAGCTTTCCCGCAATGCGGCGGTATTCCGGCGTCTCCACCACGGCGCGGGCAAACCCGGGGCCGTCGTTGTTGTAGGCCGCCAGCAGCCGCGTCTCCTGCAAGTCGGCGGGGATGTGCAGCGCCGCCCACGCCGCCAGATTGCCGCCCTTGCTGTGGCCGCCGATACGCAGCATCCGTTTGGGGCAGGTGGCCGCCATCTCCGTGACGTAGCTCACCGCCCGCTCCTGCGCCGGTACGGCGGAGAGGAAGCTCATGTGGAAGTCCTCCTTCCAGCCGGCCAGCGACGTGTCGGTGCCCATGAAGGCCACGAACAGCGTATCATCCGGCAGCAGGAAGGAGATGGCGTCGAACTGCATGGCCTTTTCCTCGTCGTATTCGTGGGTGAAGCCGTACAGTTTGACGGCGCGGAACCGTTGGGATTGGGCGGCCATGTGGAGCAGCGGCAGGTAGTCCAGCTCCGAAAGCCCCAACTGCTCGTCCTGTGCCGTCAGCACCGCCGCCACCTCCTGCATGGACAGGGCTTTTTCCGGATCGATGGTTTTCAGCTCCTCCACGCGGCGGAAGTTCAGGTAGGAAATGATGCAGAGGATGAGATTGTCCACCTCGTTGAAGGGACTTTGCCGGAACGTCAGGTCGCCCCGCCAGCCGAGATAGTCAAATACGGTGCCGCGGGCGGCTGTTTTTTCCGTCAATTTTCGTTCCATAGTGACCTCCGTGACTTGATTTTTGGGGTAGTATAGCACAATTCACCGCGGGAAACAACGAAAAAACCGTGAACAATGGGAGAAAAAATAACTAAAAAATGTTTACACTTGCGCCGTTGACGCTGGCGAAATGTTATTGTATAATAAACTGATTTAGTATGTGGGGGTGTCACCTTATTATGTGGATCGCAAAAGATTGGCATGACTATGAGCTGCTGGACTGCGGCGGCGGTGAAAAGCTGGAACGCTGGGACAGGCAGGTCCTGGTGCGCCCCGACCCGCAGGCCATCTGGGAGACGGATAAGGGCGCACAGATGTGGCGGCGCGCCAACGGGAGATATTCCCGCAGCGCCACCGGCGGCGGCCATTGGGATAAGGGCAAGCTGCCGGAGAGCTGGCAGGTGGCCTACAAGGAGCTGACGTTTCAGGTAAAGCCCATGAACTTCAAGCACACCGGCCTGTTCCCCGAACAGGCGGTGAACTGGGACTTCGCCATGGAGAAGATCAGAAACGCCGGCCGTCCCATCCGTGTGCTGAACCTGTTCGCCTACACCGGCGGCGCTACGGTGGCCTGTGCCAAGGCCGGCGCGTCGGTGTGCCATGTGGACGCCGCCAAGGGCATGGTGTCCTGGGCGAAGGAGAACGCCCGACTGTCGGGACTGGCGGAAGCGCCGGTGCGGTGGATCATCGATGACTGCGCCAAGTTCGTGGAGCGGGAAATCCGCCGCGGCAAGACGTACGACGCCATTATCATGGACCCGCCCAGCTACGGCAGAGGCCCCTCCGGCGAGGTATGGAAGCTGGAGGAAAACCTGTTTCCCTTCGTGGAGCTTTGCTCCCGTGTGCTGTCGGACAAGCCGCTGTTCGTCATCCTGAACAGCTACACCACCGGACTGGCACCGTCGGTGCTGGGGTACATTTTGCAGCTTTTGGTGGGGGAGAAGTTCGGCGGCAAGGTGACGTGGGACGAGCTGGGCTTGCCCTGCACCAAGTCCGGCATGGCGCTGCCCTGCGGCGCTACCGGCCGCTGGTACAGCGAATAACGAGAAAAAACGAGGATAACGGCCTATGGCAGTGATGATAGAGACGAAAGACCTGCGCTATACCTATCCGGCACCGGAGGGGGAGGAAAACCCGCCGGCACTGGACGGCGTGACGGTGCAGATCGAAAAGGGCAGCTTTACGGTGGTGCTGGGGCACAACGGCTCCGGCAAGTCCACCTTCGCCAAGCACCTCAATGCGGTGCTGCTGCCCGGCGGAGGCACGGTCTATGTGGACGGCATGGACACCAAAGACGAGAGCTTGCTGCTGGAGATCCGGCGGCGCACCGGCATGGTGTTCCAGAATCCGGACAATCAGATCGTGGCCAACGTGGTGGAGGAGGACGTGGCCTTCGGCCCCGAAAATTTAGGCGTGCCCACGGCGGAGATACGAAAGCGTGTAGACGACGCACTGGCGGCGGTGGGCATGGAGCGGTTTATGTGCCACGCACCACACCTGCTCTCCGGCGGACAGAAGCAGCGCATCGCCATCGCCGGTATCATCGCCATGGAGCCTCAGTGCATCGTACTGGACGAGGCCACCGCCATGCTTGACCCTGCCGGGCGGCAGGAGGTCATCGACACGGTGGCGCGGCTGAATCGGGAGCGGAACATCACGGTGGTGCTCATCACCCACCACATGGCGGAGGCGGCGCAGGCGCAGCGCGTCATCGTCATGAACGGCGGCCATGTGGCCATGGACGGCGCACCGAGGGACGTATTCGCCCGTGTGGAGGAACTCCATGCGCTGGGGCTGGCCGCACCGGACACGGTGGAGCTGCTCCACGGACTGCAACAGCACGGCATGGACGTGGATCTGACCAGCCTGACGGTGGACGAGTGCGCCGATACCATTTGCCGCGCCTTTGCTGCGGCGGAAGGGAAGTAACATTGGAACCGATCTTACAAGTGGAACACCTGACCCACACCTACTCGGCGGGTACGCCTTTTCAGCGCAGCGCCGTGGAGGACATGAGCCTGACGGTGGGCAGGGGTGAGTTTTTAGGCATCATCGGACATACCGGTTCCGGTAAGTCCACGCTGATACAGCACCTGAACGGGCTTTTGAAGCCCACCTCCGGTCAAATCCTGCTGGAGGGAAAAGACATCTGGGCGGAGCCCAAAAAGATCAGGGACGTCCGCTTCCGCGTGGGGCTGGTGTTCCAGTACCCCGAGTACCAGCTTTTCGAGGAGACGGTATACAAGGACATCGCCTTCGGCCCGAAGAACATGGGGCTGGACAAGGCGGAGATCGACCGCCGCGTCCGCACCAGCGCCGCTTTTGTGGGGCTGGGGGAGGACTTGCTGGACAAGTCACCCTTTGAGCTGTCCGGCGGACAGAAGCGCCGTGTGGCCATCGCCGGTGTTATCGCCATGGAGCCGCAGGTACTGGTGCTGGATGAGCCTACGGCGGGACTTGACCCCCGTGGACGGGAGAACATTCTGGCGCAGATACAGGCCTACCACCGTGCCAAGGGTGCGGCGGTGGTGCTGGTGAGCCACAGCATGGAGGAGATCGCCCGCAACGTAGACCGTATCGTGGTGCTCTCCGGCGGCAGCGTCTATATGGAGGGTACGCCGGACACGGTGTTTGCCCGTGCCCATGAGCTGGAGCAGGTGGGCTTGGACGTGCCGCAGGTGACGAAGGTGGCCGCCGCGCTGAAGGCGAGAGGGCTGCCCATCGACCCCGCCGTGTATACGGTGGAGGCGCTGCAGCGCCAACTGCTGACCCTGAAAGGGGGTGGCACGGTATGCTGAAGGACATCACGCTGGGACAGTATTTCCCCGCCGACACACCGGTACACCGGCTGGATCCCCGCACGAAGCTGCTGTGTGTCATCCTCTACATCGTGGCGCTCTTTAACGCCGAGGGCGTATTGACCTACTGCGTTATGGCCGCCGTGCTGGCGGTGAGCGTGCTGCTCTCCAAGGTGCCCTTCAAGTCGCTGACGAAGGGCTTGAAGCCGGTGTACGTCATCGTGGCGTTCACCGCCGCCATGAACCTGTTCTTTACCGCCGGTACGCCGGTGGCGGATGTGTGGCTGCTGCGCCACATCACTGTGGAGGGCATCATCTCCGCCGTGCAGATGATTTTGCGTATCCTGCTGCTCATCATGGGCACGTTCCTCATGACCTACACCACCAGCCCCATTGCGCTGACGGACGGCCTTGAGTCGCTGCTCTCCCCCTTGAAGAAGATCAAGCTGCCGATCCACGAGCTGGCCATGATGATGTCCATCGCGCTGCGGTTTATCCCCACCCTCATCGAGGAGACGGACAAGATCATGTCGGCACAGAAGGCCAGAGGCGCCGATTTTGAAAGCGGCAGCATCTTCCAGCGCGCCAAGGCGCTGGTGCCGATTCTGGTGCCGCTGTTCGTCAGCGCGTTCCGCCGCGCCGATGAGCTGGCCACCGCTATGGAATGCCGCTGCTACCACGGCGGCGAGGGGCGTACCGCCCTCCACGTCCTCCGTTTCAAGGGGACGGACTGGCTGGTACTGGCACTGTTCGCCGTTTTGGCGGCGGGTATCATCCTGCTGGGCGGGATGGGACTGTAAGACAAACGAAAGGAGGCGGTGTCCATGCGGAACATCGCGCTGGTTCTGATGTACAACGGCACCGCCTATCACGGCTGGCAGGTGCAGAAAACGGAGATCTCCGTGGCGCAGACGCTGGAGCGGGGACTGTCCATGGTCTGCGGCGAGCCCATCAAGGTCACCGGCTGCGGCCGCACCGATGCCGGTGTCCACGCCGAGCACTATGTGGCCAATTTCCGCACCTCCTCCCGCATACCGGTGGAGCGTCTGCCCTTCGCGGTGAACACCCATGTGCCGGAGGACATCGTGGTGAAGGCGGCCTACGAGGTGGCGGAGGACTTCAACGCCATCGGCTCGTGCATCAGGAAGGAGTACACCTACCGCATCTACAACTCCCGCATCAAGAACCCCTTCTATGTGAACAGGGCGTATTTCTACCCCAAACGGCTGGATGAGGCGGTGATGGACGCCGCCGCAAGAGCCTTCGAGGGCACCCACGACTTCGCCGCCGTGCGCAGCGTGGGAACCAACGTGCGCAGCACCGTCCGCACCATCTATTACTGCCGCGTTACCCGCAACGGGGAGCTGCTGGAATTGAAGGTCTGCGCCAACGGGTTTCTGTATAATATGGTACGCGCCATTACCGGCACGACACTGTACGCGGCAGAGGGTAAGCTGAAGCCGGAGGACATTCCGGAGATACTGGCCTCCGGCAACCGGACGCTGGCGGGGCCGACGGCGCCTCCCGGCGGGCTGTATCTCACCCGTGTGTGGTATGAGGACGAACGACTGAATGGATAAGATGGATTTTACCCGGGGCGACCCCCAGGAGGAAAAGCCCCGCCGCATAGCCAAGCGGAACAGAAAACCGCTGCTGGTGCTGCTCATCGCAGCGGTGCTGGCGGTGGCGGCGGTAACGGCGGCGGTGCTGCTGGATCGCAGCAGCTTTGACGGTCTGCGCCGCAGCATCATCTACGCCAAGGCCACCAAGGACGAAAACGGCTGCGCCCAGCTCTACCGTTACAGCAGCGACCAGTCGGGGCATTTCGCCTCGTTGGAGGGCAGTCTGGTGTCCGTGTCCATGCATCAGGTGACGGTGCTGGACGAGAAGAACAAGAGTATATTCGACGAGACGGTGAAGTTCCAGTCTCCCGCACTGGCCACCGGCGGCGGCCGTGCCGTGGCCTACGACGTAGGCGGCACCACGGTGTTCGTGCTGTCGGACAAGGGGCTGGTGTACCGGCTGGACTGTGACGGCGAGGTGCTGGACGCTTCACTGAACGAAAAGGGCTGGCTCACCGTGGTGTGCAACGAAAGCGGCTGCAAGGCCGCCGTCCGCGTCTACGACGGCGAGGGAACGCCGGTGTTCGCCTTCCTGTCCTCCGATCGGTTCGTCATGACGGCGGCGCTGTCCGACGACAGCCGGACGCTGGCGGCGGTGACTATGGGACAGGAGAGCGGCGTGTTCGCCAGCTATGTGGTCTTTTACCGCGTCAACAGTGAGAAAGAGGCGGCGCGGTGTACGCTGCGGGGCAGTATGGTCTACGACCTGACCGCCGCCGGCAGCGGCTTCTGCGCTGTGACGGAGGAGCGGCTGTGCTTCCTCGATACCAGCGGCGAGATGACGGCGGCCTACGACTACGGCGGCGACTATCTGCGCCGCGTCAGCGTCAGTGACGACGGCTATGTGTCGCTGCTGCTGGGTCGATACCGCAGCGGCACCCAGCACCGGCTGGTGACGGTGAACGGCGATGGACAGGAGATGGCCGCCGTGGAGCTGGACGCGGAGGTGATGAGCCTTTCCGCTGCCGGACGGTATGTGGCGGTGTTGGAGAGCGACCGGATGGTCATCTACGACAAGACGCTGGAAACGGTGGCCGCACTGAACGAGGTGAGTCAGGCGAGAGAGGTGCTGATGCGCCGTGACGGCTCTGCCGTGCTGGCCGGCAGCACCACCGCCAGTCTCTACCTGCCGTAAAGGGAAAAAGGAGCGTTTATGAGCGGAAATATCGGCATATTTGTGGACATCGCACTGCTGGCACTGCTGGCGCTGTCCCTTGTACAGGGGGCGCGGCAGGGGTTCGTGCAGGCGCTGACCCGTATTTTGGTGGTGGTGGCGGCGCTGCTGCTGGCAGGCTGGATCGCCGGACGGTTGGCGGAACCCGCCGCCAGGTGGCTGGAACCGATGCTGACGGAAAAGCTGGAACAGCGCTTGCAGGTACAGGGCGACACCGACGATGCCGGCGCCATGCTGGCTGCCTTCGGCTTCGAGGGCGAAATGCTGGAAAAGCTGGTGGACAGCGCCATGGAGACCGCCCGTGAAGCGGGGGAGACGCTGCTGAGCGCCGTGGTGTCCGCCGCGCTGAAAGGCGTGGCCTACGCGGTGGTGTATGTGGTGTCGTTTATCCTGCTGGTGATTTTATTGCGGCTGGCGCTGACACCGCTGCACCTGTTCACCAAGCTGCCGGTGGTACACGGCGTCAACGCCATCATGGGCGGGGCGCTGGGGCTTATCAAAGGGGCGCTGGTGATGTTCTTCGCCGTGTGGGCGCTGCAAAGACTGCGCCTTCTGGTGACACCGGAGCTGGTGGAGAGCACCATTTTGCTGAAATTCTTCGCCCAGAACAGCCCCATGAGTCTGCTGGCGAAACTGTAATTGGCCTTTTATAGCCGCCCACGGCGGCGATACGATACAGCAGGGCGGGCGGCCTTTCGCCGTCTGCCGCGGAAAACGGAGGAATACCATGCAACCGACACTTTGTTCCAAATGCAGAAAAAACGTGGCCGTCGTGTTCATCTCCCGCATGAACGAAAAGAACGAGATGGTCAACGAGGGATTGTGCCTGCAATGCGCGGCCAAGCTGGGCTTGCCGCAGGTGGAGGACATGATGAAGCGGATGGGCATCACGCCGGAGGATCTGGAAAACATCAGCAACGACATGATGCAGGCCTTCGGCGGTGCGGAGGAGATGAGCGACCTGCCGGAGGGCAGCGAGGAGGACGATGAGGAGAGCGGCAAGACGGCCACCTTCCCCTTCTTAAACCGGCTGTTCGGCAACAACGGCAACGCGCCCACCCAGCCCCAGCCGCCGGAAAACGGCGGAAACGGTCAGAATACAGGCCGGAAAACCGAGAAAAAGCGGAAGTTTCTCGATAATTACTGCATCAACCTCAGCCAGCGCGCCAGACAGGGCAAGCTGGATGCCGTCATTGGCCGCGAGGAGGAGATCGAGCGTGTGGTGCAGATTCTGAACCGCCGCCAGAAGAACAACCCCTGTCTCATCGGTGAGCCGGGCGTGGGCAAGACCGCTATCGCCGAGGGCTTGGCGCAGCGTATCGCCGCCGGCAACGTGCCCTTCAAGCTGCGGGACAAGGAGGTCTATCTTCTTGATCTGACGGCTTTGGTGGCGGGTACCCAGTTCCGCGGCCAGTTTGAAAGCCGCATGAAGGGGCTGATCGAGGAAATTCGCAAGGCGGGGAACGTCATCCTCGTCATCGACGAGGTACACAACATCGTAGGCGCCGGCGACGCCGAGGGCAGCATGAACGCCGCCAACATCCTCAAGCCCGCCTTGAGCCGCGGCGAGATTCAGGTCATCGGCGCCACCACCTTCAACGAGTACCGCAAGCACATCGAGAAGGACACGGCGCTGGAGCGCCGCTTCCAGCCGGTCACCGTCAACGAGCCGAATATCGAGGACACGCTGAAAATTTTGCAGGGCATCGCCCATTACTATGAGCAGTTCCACGGCGTGACCATCCCTCAGGGCGTACTGCGTCAGGCCGTCACGCTGTCGGAGCGGTATATCACCGACCGCTACCTGCCGGACAAGGCCATCGACCTTATCGACGAGGCCTGTTCCGACCTGAACCTTCACGATGCGGACATCAACCGCCGCATGGAGCTGGAACGGGACCTGGAGAACGTCACCTTCGAGCGGGAGACGCTGATGTCCGCCCAGCCCGCCGACGGCCAGCAGTTCACCGAGCAGGAGCTGGATGAGCGCTACGCCCGTATTGCGGAGCTTCGCAGTCAGGAGCTGCGGCTGGGCGAGGAGCTGAACGCCGTCCGCGCCAAGGGCGTGCCGTGCTTGACCATGGACAACATCGCCCGCGTCATCGAGATGTGGACGAAAATTCCCGCCAGCAAGATCAAGGAGGAGGAATTCAAGCGCCTCGCGGAGCTTGACCAGCGTCTCCGTGCCCATGTGGTGGGGCAGGACGAGGCCATCGCCGCCGTGTCCGCCGCCATCCGCCGCA
>CAZTHY010000026.1:0-11143 GCA_964613205.1 uncultured Oscillospiraceae bacterium | reverse complement strand
CGTTCAACTCCTGCATCTATCTGGCGGTGTGGGCGGACGGCAAGCACATCCGCACGCTGGAAGGGCTGCTCAGCCCCGATGGTGAGCCCAGCGACATCCAGCAGGCCTTCATGGAGGAAGCGGCCATCCAGTGCGGCTTCTGCACCCCGGGCTTCCTGATGACCGCCGTGGAAATTCTCGACAGCGGCAAGCTGTACAGCGACGGCGAGCTGCGCAAGCTGCTCTCCGGCCACCTGTGCCGCTGCACCGGCTACGAGAACATCCTCAAGGCCGTGAAAAAGACCATGTACAAGCGGCTGGGCATGGAAGTGCCTACTATATAATAAAAAAGAAGCCCGAAAGGGCTTCTTTTTTATCCGAAAGCTATCGCAGCAATATCCGCTTGCCGCCGGTGTAGGCGCTGACCTCACCGATCCGCTGGGCGCTGGGCACGGCACCCTTCAGCTCATTGAGCAGCGCATCGGCATCGTCGGGGTCTACCGCCATCAACAGGCCGCCGGAGGTCTGAGGGTCGAACAGCAGGTCCTGCTTCGCCACCTCCACGTCGCCTACGTCCACGCCGGCCTCGGCGAAGGAGCGGTTGCGGTACATACCGGCGGGCAGCACGCCCATACGGGCGAATTCCAGCGCGGCGGGGATAAGGTCGATGTCCTCCACGTGGAGGGTGATGGTCACGTCGCTGCCCTGCGCCATCTCGAAGCCGTGTCCCAGCAAGCCAAAGCCGGTCACGTCGGTACAGGCGTGGACGCGGTAGCGCACCATGATGTCCCGCGCCGCCTTGTTCAGCGTGGTCATCATCCGGTTCATGAAGTCCACCGTCCCGTCCTCCAGCAGATCGGCCTTTCCGGCGCTGGTCAGCACGCCGATACCGATGGGCTTCGTCAGCAGCAGCACGTCCCCAGGGCGGGCGGCGGAGTTGGTCAGCATCTTGTCGGGATGGACGAAGCCGGTGACGGCCAAGCCGTATTTCGGCTCGTCGTCTAAAATGCTGTGTCCTCCGGTGATAAGCGCGCCCGCCTCGTATACCTTGTCGTAGCCGCCCCGCAGGATCTGGTGGACGGCCTCCTTCGGCATGGTCTCCGGCACCGCCATGATGTTCAGACACAGCTTCGGCTCGCCGCCCATGGCGTACACGTCCGACAGGGCGTTGGTGGCGGCGATCTGCCCGAAGAGATAGGGGTCGTCGGCGATGGGCGGGAAGAAGTCCACCGTCTGCACCAGCGCCAGCTCGTCCGACAGCTTGTACACCGATGCATCGTCGCTCTTGTCGAAGCCCACCAGCAGATTGGGGTCGTGGTGGACGCGGATGCCCTCCAATAGCTGCGCCAGCACACCGGCGCCTACCTTCGCGCCGCAACCGGCGCATTTCGTCAGCTTTGTCAGCTTGATGCTCTGCTCGCTCATATCGTCACTCCTGTCGTAATGCTCCGTTCAAATGCAAAATGGCTTCCAGCACGCCGCCGCCTACCGCCAGCGCCTTGTCCGACGCGGTGGTGCAGTACTCCGGCTTGCAGCGGGGGTCAACGTCGCCGGATTTCATGCCCTTATATACCGGCGTGCCCTCCGGCAGCAGTCCCCGCACCACACCGGCGATGGTGCAGACCATAGGCACGCCGTCCACCTCACCGGCCACGTCCCCTGCCTGTACCTCCGCACCGATGTCCAGCCGCTGGTGGAACACGCCGTCGGCGGGCGCGCGGAGTACCCGCTCACCGGCAAAGCCGCCGATGAGCCCGGGAATGTTGGTGTTGGGCAGCGCACTGCCGCGATAGATGACACGTCCCAGCGTGTGACCCCGCATGGTCTCCACCACCGCATGGCAGTCCTCTCCGGCGGTGAAGCCGGGGCCTACGCCTACCACCACCGGCGCGTCGGTGATGGCGGTGCCTACATTCTTCTTGGCCAGAATCGCGTCCACCAGTGCGTCGGGATGGAGCGCCGAGAGGCACTTCAGCTCCGGATCGGCCAGCACCGGCACGATACGCTGTTTCAGCAGCGCCAGCGCATCTTCTGCGTTTTCGGCGCGGCGGGCGGTGATGCCCTCCACGGTGGTTTCGCCCTCGGTGATGGCGGGGGAGAAGCACACCGTCCGGCGGATGGCGGTGGGCTGGGGCAGGTCGGTCATCACCACGTCCATGCCACTGCGCCACAGCCGCAGGGCGATACCGGTGGCAATGTCTCCCGCACCGCGAATCAAGATCAGCATACGTCTCATTCCTCTTGTGATAGCGTTATTCTTACAATAGCACAACGGTTGGTGGTTGTCAACTTCCGCCGTTTTTGGTACAATACAAGCGTCAGGAAAGGAGCGTGTCCCCATGAACCAACACATGACCCTTCATATCATCGCCCGCATCTACGGCGAGAAAAAGTGCTTCGGCCCCGGGGTGGCACAGCTCCTACAGGCCGTGGAGGAGGTACACTCCCTCCGCGCCGCCGCCAAGACCATGAACATGGCCTATTCCAAGGCGTGGACCATCGTGAAAACGGCGGAGGAGGGCTTCGGCTGCAAGCTGCTGGATGTATCCATCGGCGGCCCTGCCGGCGGCGGTGCCGTCCTCACCGAGGAGGCAAAGCAGATCATGGCGGCCTACACCGAATACACCCGCCGCCTTGACGAGTACGGCCAGCAGCTCTATCGGGAGCTGTTCCCCTTCTGCATCGGGGAGACGGAGGAAGAATAGAAAAAACCGCCTGCGGGCGGTTTTTTTCGTGGAGCGAAGGATTTATTCTTGCCATATGCGGCTTGCAGGTGTATTATACTAAAAAGAGGGCGTTTTTGCCCCCACAAACGGAAAAGGAGATAATTGCGATGAAGAAGCTTTTGGCTCTGTTTTTGGCGCTGGTGCTGGCGCTGAGCTTGGTGGCCTGCGGCGGCGGAGATACCCCCTCCGGCAGCAGCGGCGGGGATGACGGCGCAGCCGTCACCGACAACGACACCCCCGACGTGCCCGACACCACCGGCGATGACCACGACCACGACTACCTGACCTACGACGATCTGACCCGCACCGAGTCCTTCTACGTCTGGACGGACGACGCCGGCGACTTCGGCTTTGAGATCGACTGTCCCGACGTGCCCTTCGACTCCCACGGCTGGGGCATCGGCAGCGAGGACTCCGTGGACTACGCCATCGTGGTGGCGCACCCTGAGCGCCCTGTGGTGAACGGCGGCGCTACGCTGGAAGAGGCCTTCTGGGCGCTGCTCAACGGCGACAGCGGCTACCACTCCATTCTGAAGGCCGTCAACAACAGCACCTACGGCGAGGCCAAGCCGGAGATCGAGATGTTCACGCTGGACTGCGGCTGTGACGCAGTGGCCTTCTCCGGCCTCCAGCCCCGTGACGACTACGGCACGTTGTACGACTGCCCCGTCTACGGCTACTGCACCTTCGTCGATGGCGTGCCGGTCATCGTCAGCTACATCATTTTCGACAGCAGCAAGGTGGACACCGCTACCGAGACCCAGCTTGCCCACTATGTGGATGAGATGGTGAACACCCTCCGCGTCACCGAAGGCTGAGACAGCAAAAAAAGAAGCCCGCAAGGGCTTCTTTTTTATGCGGTTATGTATCGTCGTCCTCGTCCTCGACCTCCGGCTTGGGCAGGAGACGCACCTCGGCGCGGTCTACCTGATGGTCGCGGATAGAGGTGACGTGGATGTGCAGTCCCTCCGTCTCCAGCGTGATGTCCTGATCGCCGTCGTCGGGGATGGCACCCAGCACGTCGAACACAAGGCCGGTGAGGGTGTCGTGCTCCTCCTGATCCAGCTCGATGTCCAGCGCCGACTCGATGTCGTCCAGCTCCACGTTGCCGGTGAGCAGCAGGGAACCGTCATCCAGCTTTTCGATGGTGGGCTCGTCCTCGTCCACCAGATTGGTGTCGTCGTCGCCCAGGTCGCCTACCAGCTCCTCCACCAGGTCGTTCAGCGTCACGATACCCACCATGCCGCCGTACTCATCCAGCACCACCGCCAGCGGGTTGCCGGTGCGCTTCATGTTGCGGAACAGCGCGTCGGCCTTGATGGTCTCCGGCACGAAGTAGGGGGCGCGGACGGCCACGGCCATGACGTTTTCGCGGCTCTTGTCCGCCAGACGGAAGTACTCCTTGGCGTTCAGCACGCCTACCACGTTGTCGGCGGAGTCCTCGCAGATGGGATAGCGGGTGTGGCGGGTGTTGTGGATGAGCTGCGCCCATTCCTCCATGCTCTCGTCCATCCACAGCAGGTCAACGTCGGTGCGGTGGGTGGCGATCTCCTCGGCGGTCAGGTCATCGAACTCAAAGACGTTCTGAATGAACTCCTTTTCCTCGTGGTCGATGCCGCCCCGCTCGGAGCTGGCATCCACCATCATGCGGATGTCCTCCTCACCCACCTGTTCCTCCTCCTCGTTGGGGTCGATGCCGATGCACCGCAGCACCAGATTGGTGGAGGCGCTGAGGAACCACACAATGGGGGCGAACAGCTTCGAGATGATGCTCAGCAGTCCCGACAGAGCCATGGCCATCTGCTCGGACTTCTTCATGGCGATGCGCTTGGGCACCAGCTCGCCGAAGATCAGCGTGAAGTAGGACAAAATCAGCGTGATGAGGATGACGGCGATGGTGTCCAGCGTGGAGCGGGGGATGGTCACGCCCAGTCCTACCAGCCAGTCCACCAGCACGTCGGAAAAGTTCTCCGCGGCGAAGGCGGAGCCTAAGAATCCGGCCAGCGTGATGGCCACCTGAATGGTGGCTAAGAATTTGGCGGGCTGCGCCGTCAGCTTACCCAGCCGCTTGGCGCGGCGGTTGCCCTCGGCACACATCTTGTTCAGCTTCACCTCGTTCACCGACAGCACGGCGATCTCCGCGCAGGCAAACACGGCGTTGCAGAAGATCAGCGCCACCTGTAACAGTAATAACCAGCCTATTGAGGTCTCCAAAATGTAAAACTCCTTTCAAAATAAAACACAATTCAGCAGGGAAAAGGGGTAAGCTCCGGCCAAGTCAGCCCTCGAAAGAAAGCGCAAGAGACACGCCTGTGTGCGTCGCCCACAGGTCATGTCTCACTTTTCTACCGTATTCACCGTTCGTTCAGGGCAAGAGTCGCTGCCGGCTGTGTCCATCCTTTGATAGAACCCCCATATACTTAAATTTTCTCTATTATACAGGCATACGCCCTTTCTGTCAATAGACGCTTTGTTAAGAAACCTGTTTTCCGCAAAAATCACTTCCCAAAGACGGCACCGGCGGTTATAATAGGAAAAAACGGCAAGGGAGGCGGTCACATGGAGCAGCGGGTACGGATACGGGACATTGCCGACGAGCTGGGACTCAGCACCGCCACGGTGTCCAACGTCATCCACGGCAAAACGTCCCGCGTGTCGGACGAGACGGTGCGGCGGGTGCAGTCGCTGCTGGAGCAGCGGCAGTACGTCCCCAGCATGGCGGGCATTCTGCTGGCGCAGAACGACTCCCGCATCATCGGCGTGTTCATCAACGACCACGAGAAGTACGAGGGACACACGCTGGAGGATGCTTTTATCGCCTCCGCCCTCAACGCCCTGTCCACGGAGATGGAAACGCGGGGACTTTTCATGATGGTGAAGAAGGCGCAGAAGGCGGAGGACATCATCCGCTTCGCCTCCATGTGGAACATGGACGGCGTGGTGGTCATCGGCTTCTGCCAGCAGGACTACGCCTACCTGCGGGATCACACGCGGCTGCCCTTCGTGGTCTACGACGGCGGCGGGTATCAGGCCGGCCGCGTGGTGACGCTGACGCTGGACGATTTCGGCGGCGGGCGGCAGGTAGGAGAGCTGTTCCGCCGCACGGGACACGAAAGCGCCCTGTGCATCTCCGACAACGACAGCGGCGTTGACCATCAGCGGCTGCTGGGCTTCGCTGAGGGCTTCGGCGCGGAGCGCACCGAGGTGCTGCTGGTGTCCCTCCACCGGCAGGAGCGGTGGGAGACGTACTGCCGCTCGCTGTCCCTGTTCCGGCGGGTGACGGCGGTGTTCGCCGTGTCGGACTACTACGCAGCGGAGGTGCTGCGGTTCCTGCGGGAGAGCGGCTTCCGCGTGCCGGAGGACATCTCCGTGGCGGGCTTTGACGATACGCCCCTGTGCCGCATGGTATCCCCCACGCTGACCACCGTGCGGCAGGACACCGCCCTCCGCGCCAAAGTGGCGCTGGACAAGCTGGCGGCGCTGAAAGCGGGAGAGGACACTCCTTCGGAGGTGACGCTGCCGGTGCAGCTGGTGGAGCGGGAGAGTACCCGCCGCGAGAAGTAAACGCCAACGCCGTCCTTTTGTGGAAAAGCTACAAAAGGACGGCTTCATTTTTGGCATAGGTTACGCGTTTAACCTTTGCATTTCGGTACTTTTCCCGCTACAATGGGGCTATCTTGAAAAGAAGGTGTCCCTATGCAGGAGAAAACCACGTTTTTCCGTCAGGTCTGCGCGCTGGCCGTACCGGCGGCGCTGCAATCCATGCTGCAATCGTCCTTCAGCATCGTCGATCAGATCATGATCGGCCGGCTGGGGGATGTGACCATCGCCGGTGTGGGGCTGGCGGGGAAATTTTCGTCCATCTTCTCCGTCATCATCGCCGCCGTCGGCGCGGTGGCGGGCATCATGCTGTCCCAGTACATCGGGCAGGACAACGGGCGGGAGTCCCGCCGCAGTCTGACGCTGAACCTGTGGGTGGGGCTGGGCGTGGCGGCGCTGTTCACGGCGCTGTGCGGCCTGTTCCCCGCCGCCATCATGGGTTTGTACGCCACCGACGGCGACACCGTGGCCGCCGCCGCGTCGTATCTGCGCATCGTCAGCGCCACGTTTTTGCCTATGGCGGGAGCCACCATCCTCTCCACGCTGCTCCGCTGCGCCGAACGGCCTAAGCTGCCGCTGTACGCCGCCATCGCCGCCGCGTTGATGAACACGGGGCTGAACTACGTCCTCATCTTCGGCAAATTAGGTCTCCCCGCCATGGGTGCGGAGGGCGCGGCCATCGCCACGGCGGTGTCCCAGTGGGTGAATTTGCTGGTGCTGCTGGCGCTGCTGCCAAAGGGGGCGTTTCTCCCCGCCGCCAGACCGGAGGAGGACGCGCCCTTCAACCGCAGGCAGTATCTCCAGATGCTGCTGCCTATGCTGGTGTGCGAGGTGCTGTGGAGTTTGGGCGAGAACGTCTACGCCGCCATCTACGGCCATATGAGCACCGCCGCCACCACCGCCATGACGTTGATGAATCCGGTGCAGGGGCTGGTCATCGGGGCGCTGTGCGGCCTGTCGCAGGCCGCCGGTGTCATCGTGGGCAAGCTGCTGGGACAGGAGCGGTTTGAGGACGCTTACACCGCCGCCAAACGGCTGCTGCGGTACGGCTTTATCGGCGCGGCGGTGCTGGGACTGGTGGTGGCGGGGACGGCCTCTATCTATGTAAAGATATATTTAGTTGAGGATATAGTCCGCGATCTGACGCGGCAGACGCTGATCGCCTACGCGCTGGTGTGTCCCCTGAAGGTGCTGAACATGATCCTGGGCGGCGGCATCCTCCGCAGCGGCGGCCAAACCCGCTGCGTCATGGTCATTGACATCATCGGCACATGGGGCTTCGGCGTGCCGATGGGACTGCTGGCGGCCTTCGTGTGGCAGCTCTCGGTGCCCTATGTGTACTTTTTGCTGTCGCTGGAGGAGGGCGTGCGATTCGTTATCTCGCTGGTGGTGCTGCGCCGCAGGAAGTGGATGCGGCGGCTGGAACCACAGGGATGATAGGAAAAGCGGTACGGTTCGCCGTACCGCTTTTTCCTGTTCAGGCGTATTCCAGCAGCCACAGTACCACACCGTAGACGGCGCTGGCGGCGGTACCGTAGACGATGACCGGCCCCGCCACGGTGAACATCTTCACCGCCGTGCCGGTGATCAGTCCCTCGGCGCGAAAGTCGATGGCGGGGGAGGCCACCGCGTTGGCAAAGCCGGTGATGGGCACCAGCGTACCGGCTCCCGCGTACCGCGCTAATCGGTGGTACAGCCCCAGCGACGTGGCCAGCACCGACAGGAACACCAGCGAGATGGAGGTCAGCGCCGCCGCGTCCTCTTTGTTCATCCCCAGCGACGTCCAGCCGTCCAAGATAAGCTGCCCCACGGTGCAGATACCGCCGCCGATGACGAAGGCCAGCACCATGTCCTTTCCCACCGGTGAGCGGGGCGAAAGACGGCGCACCAGCGCGTCGTACTCCTTGGGTGTCATAGCATCAACTCCTTTTGCGGTAGTCTGCGCCGAAAAGAGGCAGGGTATACTTGTCAAACGGGACGAAAGCGGCTATAATAGGCAAAATGACAATGGGCAGAAAGGTCGTGAACCTATGACGAATACAACGGATGCCGCCCGCCCCTTCGGGCGCAAGGCGGTGCAGTTAGCGGTCATCGATCCGGTGAGCTGCACCGGCTGCGGCTGGTGCGCCATGTTCTGCGTGGTGAAGTGCATCCACCAGCGTGAGGACGGCTTTTACGAGGTGGATCACGACCGGTGCATCGGCTGCCGAAGCTGCAAGGTCAACTGTTTCTACGGCGCAGTGACGCTGCTGCCGCCTCAACTGCGATGACGGCGGGGAAGAAGGCGCTGGGGCTGTACGTCCACATCCCCTTTTGCCGCCAGAAATGCAGCTACTGCGATTTTTACTCCCTCGCCCACAGCGAGGAGAAGATGGACGACTACACCGCCGCGCTGGTGCATCACTTGGAGGAAGTAGCGCCCCAGGCTGCCGCCCATCAGGTGGACACGGTGTATGTAGGCGGCGGCACGCCGTCCTATTTGGGGGAGAAGCGGCTGTGCGCCATTCTCAAGACCATCCGCAAGCGGTACGACGTGGCGCGAAACGCCGAGATCACGCTGGAGGCCAACCCCGACTCCGCCTGCGACGTGAAGGCGCTGAAAGCGCTGCGCCGCGCCGGTTTCAACCGCATTTCGCTGGGTGTCCAGTCCGCCGATGATGAACTTTTGCAGCGCATTGGCCGCATCCACACCTTTGAGCAGGTGAAAACGGCGGTGGCCGCCGCGCGGAAGGCGGGGTTTGACAACCTCAGCATGGATGTGATCTACGGTCTGCCCGGTCAGACCATGGCACAGTGGGAGGACACGCTCTCCGCCCTGCTGTCCCTGTCGCCCCAGCACCTGAGCTGCTACGGCCTTAAAGTGGAGGAGGGCACGCCCCTGTGGCAGCGGCGGCAGCAGGAGACGTTCCCCGACGACGACCAGCAGGCGGAGATGTACCTCCACGCCGTGGCCATGCTGGCGGAGAACGGTTTTGAGCAGTACGAGATCTCCAACTTCGCCCGCAGGGGCTATGCGTCCCGCCACAACCTGAAATACTGGCACATGGACGAGTACGCCGGCTTCGGCCCCGGGGCGCACTCCGACATGGGCGGTGTCCGGTTCGCCTATGTGCGGGACATGGACAGGTACATACGCGGCCAGCTCCTGCTGTCCGAATCGGAGGACAGCGCAACGCTGGCGCGGGATTTCGAGTACGTCATGCTGTCCCTCCGCACGGCGGAGGGCATCGACCGCCGCTATTTCGAGACGGTGTACCGTCAGCGGTTCGACCCGATGGAGACGCTTTTCCGCCGGTATGAGACGGCGGGGCTGGCACAGAGGACGGAAAAGGGCTGGCGGCTGACACCGCGGGGCTTCCTCGTCTCCAACGCCATCATCGTGGAGCTGGAGGAGGCGCTGGGCGAGCAGAAGCGGCAGCGGCAGGCCGCCGCGGCAGCGGGGGATTACCGCATCGTGTGACGGCGGAGGTCCACTAATTTACAAAAAATTTCCCTTTTCCGCATAGCATCTTAGCGGAAAATATGGTAGCATACAGACAAACTATTTTTTACTCACGCGGAAAGGCGGGCTGTATTTGGAACTGAACCGGAAGAATATGAAGCGGCTCATGCTGTTGGTGGGCTTTGCGGCGCTGCTGTACTGGGCGCTGAACAACCTGTCGCTGCTGGGCAGCGTGGTGGACGGCCTGCTGGGGCTGCTGTCGCCGCTGCTCATCGGACTGTGTATCGCCTTCGTGCTGAACCTGCTGCTGAAAGCGCTGGAAAAGCTGTGGGACAAGGCGCTGCGGAACTACGGCAACAACGGCAAGTGGAAAGAAAAGCTGAAGCGGCCTATCTGTCTGACGCTGACCATGCTGGTGTTTTTGGGTGTCATCTTCGCCATCGTCTTTATCCTGCTGCCCCGCTTGGAGGAGGCCGTCACCACCATGGTGGGGAATATCTCCCTCTACGTCCGGCAGATACAGAAATGGTGGGAGAGCTTGAGCGGTTTCGCCGCAGAGCACGGTATCACCCTGCCGGAGCTGACGCTGAACGCCACACAGGTGCGGGACACCGTCACCGGCTTTTTGCAGGAGAAGGGCGACAGCGTGGTGAACACGACGCTGAACATCACCACCTCCATCGTCTCCGCCGTGGTCAACTTCCTGCTGGCGCTGGTGTTCTCCCTGTACCTTCTGGCGCAGAAGGAGACGCTGATGGCGCAGGCCAAGCGCCTTCTGCGGGCGGCGGTGCCCAAGAAGGTGGCCGACCGCACCATGCACCTGCTGGGGCTCATCAACGACGCTTTTTCCAGCTTTGTCACCGGTCAGGTGACGGAGGCGATCATTCTGGGTACGCTGTGCTGCATCGGTATGCTGGTGCTGGGGCTGCCCTATGCGCTGCCGGTATCGGTGCTCATCGGCTTCATGTCCCTCATCCCCATCTTCGGCGCATGGATCGGCGGCGCCACCGGCGCGTTCCTCATCCTGTTCCAGTCGCCCATCAAGTCGCTGTGGTTCATCATCTTCCTGCTGGTATTGCAGCAGGTGGAGGGCAATCTGATCTACCCCAAGGTGGTGGGCAAATCGGTGGGCTTGCCCGGCCTGTGGGTGCTGGCAGCCGTCACCATCGGCGGCGGCGCCTTCGGCGTGGCAGGTATGCTGCTGGGAGTCCCCGTCTGCGCCGTCATCTACGCGCTGGTGCAGGACTTCATCCGCTCCAAACCGGCAGGAATGCTGGAGTAAAAAAAGACGCCCACGGGCGTCTTTTTTCATGCTGCCGCTGGCGGATAAAGGCTGCGCCGTTTTCGTAGGGGTCGATGCGGCCTCGCATATTCCCGCGAGGTCTGTCGGGCGCGC
>CAZTHY010000025.1:0-11200 GCA_964613205.1 uncultured Oscillospiraceae bacterium | reverse complement strand
TTCCCCTCTCCCCTTTTCCGTCAAAAAAGATACACCCACCGAAAACCGGTGGGTGTATCGCAGTTGCTATGTGTTTTGCAGAATCAAAGGGGGGAAGGGGTTACGCCTTCTTGCCGCCCTTGAACAGCGCGCCGATGATCTCGATGACCACGAAGACGATGAGGTAATACACCACGTTCATCTTGTGGGAGTAGATGGCGGCGAACACCATGAACAGGGAGCAGAGCAGCGCCAGCACGGGCAGAACGTTGCCGCGGAAGCCGCCCACGTCCTTGCGCTTGATGAGGGCGATGTAGATGGGGATGTAGATGGCGTACAGGGTGATGATGGGCAGCTCGGAGGAGTCGAACTTGAAGGGGCCGAAGCCTTCCATGATGCAGCCGCCATAGAAGTACAGCAGCCACAGGGAGCTGACCAGCAGACCGAACACGGCGGAGTTGGTGGCCATGCCGGTGGAGGGGTCAACGTTCTTGAACATCTTCAGCTTGTCGCTCTCGCTCTCGGTAGCCAGGTCGAACATACCGCGGGTAACAGCCATGGTCAGGCCGTTGCAGGTGCCCCAGCAGGAGATGACCACGAACACGAAGATGGCAGCGCCGCCGATCTGACCAAACACGTTCTGGAAGGCGATCTTGGCACCGGCCTCGCCGCCGGCCATCATGACCTCGGACTCAACAGCGCCCGCCAGGCCGATGTAGTAAATGACGTAGACGATAGCCACCAGCACGGTGCCGATGAGCAGAGCGCGGGGCAGGTTCTTCTTGGAATCCTTCAGCTCAGTGCCGATGGAGGTGGCGCAGATCCAGCCCTCAAAGGCGAAAGCCAGGGAGACGATGGCGCCGAACAGACCCTCAGCGAAGGGCATCTCGGTGACAACGTTGGAGAAGTTGAACTGGGTCATGCCGGAGGTCAGGCCGACGATGGTACCCACGATAGCCATCAGGAACAGGGGGATCAGCTTGATGACGGTGGTGGAGATGGCGAACTTACCGGCCAGCTTGGGAGCCAGAGCGTTCATCGCATAGGTGACCACCATAAAGACGCCGGCCAGCATCATGGTGCGGCCGCCGACCACGGCATCGTCCCAGCCGCACAGCACGCCGAAGTAACGGGCGGGCAGCCAGCTCAGCACGGACACCAGAGAGGGGTAGTAGATCACGGCCATGAACCAGCCAACATAGTAGCTGTAGGTCTTGCCGCAGGAGGCCTTTGCAAAGCCCACCAGACCCTCGACGCCCTCGTGGCTCTGTGCCACGGTGCCGAAGGTGCAGGCGCTGATGATCATCACAACGCCCATGATGATGAACGCCAGAATACCAACGCTCAGATTACCGCCGGTCTTGTTCAGCACCGCTTCCGCCTTGAAGAAGACGCCGGAGCCGATGACCGTGCCCACCACCAGCGCGATGGCTACGGGCAGAGTATACCGTTTTTCCATAATTACGTTTCCTTTCCGAATTCTCTCATTCTCCGGTCGCTCGTGATGAAATTCACAAGCGCCGAGACTATTATACCGCGTTGATAAAAAATTCACAAGCTGTTTTTCCACTCAAGATGTAGAAATTCAGCCCCGATTTTTATATATTTTGACGAGCAGGGCTTTAAACCGCGACAGTGGGGGGGAGCATCTCCCATCAATTCCGCTTCCCCTCCACGCTGCTTTTCAGGGTCTTGCAGCTTGCGATCAATATCCTCCTGATGCGCCCGCAAAGGTTGCGATGAACTTTAAATGTATCCTCACTTATGACTCCCGTGTTGACCAGGAGTTGCAGCCATCCCTCGGTCTCGCTGCACTCCTTGAGTGCAATTTCAAATTTCGAGCACATATCCGCTTTACTTTGACCGTAATTGGCTTCACGGACATTGGCGTACACGCTGCTTGAGCTTTTGCGGAGTTGGAAAAGTGTATTGGAAGGTGCCTTAATATTTTTGCAGAGCAATTCCACATCAGTAGCCAACTGCTCCGCATAGATCAAAAGGTAATTCTTAGCCATATCGTCTCTTTTCGCCTCCTAAAAAATCAACGCGCAGCGTTGCATATCATCAACACGAAGTGTTGCATATCATCAACGGCTTGCCGTTGTATATCATCAAGCCGCAAATACACGCTGTCGCGTGATGATATACGCCTTCGGCGATGATATACACGCTAGCGCGTGATGATATACCAAGCCTGCGGCTTGGATAAACAAAAACGGAACTTTTGCACAGCAAAAGTTCCGTTTTTGTTGGCGCGGAAGGAGGGATTTGAACCCTCGCGCGGCTTTTGACCGCCTACTCCCTTAGCAGGGGAGCCCCTTCGGCCACTTGGGTACTTCCGCAGATCGATATGAAATTCGTGGCGGAGAGAGTGGGATTCGAACCCACGGATGCTTTCACACCGCCGGTTTTCAAGACCGGTGCTTTCGACCACTCAGCCATCTCTCCGTATGCAAAAGCCCGCTCTTTGCCAAACGCGAATATTATATTACCATGCCCCGCCCACTTTGTCAACAAAAAAAGCACATCAAAACGCAAGAAAACGCACCGCGCCCCCTTTCGCCGCATACCATGGAGGGAAAAGGAGGCGACACGCCATGTCCGACACCCCACTGCTGCCCTACGATACCGCCGCTGCGGCGGCAATCTGGCGGCGGGTCAGCCCCGCCATGCCTGCCTATCCCGATACGCCCCTCTCCCCTCCCCCGATAGTCGGCGAGCTTCCGCTGCGTCAGGCCATCGACCTTGCCGCCGCCCAGGTCTGCGGCTGCCGCCGGTACGCCCAAGGTGCGCCCCGCGCCGTCTATAAGACGCTGACAGCGCTGGCAGCGGAGGAACAGACCTCCCTTCGCGGTCTGCTGGCCGCCTACTATCTGCTGACAGGCCGCTGGTACCAGCCCGCCCTCTCCCCTTCCGTGCAGGAAGCGCCTGCCGCCGCGCTGCGGCAGCTCTACCGGCAGGAGACACATCTGTCAGTGCGTCTTGATGAGGGCGGCCAAACGGCGGAGGACGACTGTCTCCGTGCGCTGCTGACGGCGCAGGCGGAGCAGTCCCGCCAGCGTGCCAAGCGGCTGATGGCATCGCTGGAAAACAGCTTGACAATTGGAAATAACCTGCTAAAATGGTAGGTAATTTCTCCCACCCCACAACCCCATATACATAGGAGGGTCTGACCATGAAGGACTGCATCACCCGTGAAGCGGCGCTGGCAGCGCTGCGGGAATACAACAAGGAGCCATTCCACCTGCTCCACGCACTGACGGTGGAGGGCGTTATGCGCTGGTACGCCAACGAGCTGGGCTACGGCGAGGACGCTGATTTTTGGGCTACGGTAGGTCTGCTCCACGACATCGACTTTGAGCAGTGGCCGGAGCAGCACTGCGTCAAGGCACCGGAGCTGCTGGAAAAGGCCGGCTGCTCGGCGGAGTTCATCCACGCAGTGTGCAGCCACGGCTACGGCCTGTGCTGTGACGTGGAGCCCACCCATCAGATGGAAAAGGTGCTGTTTGCCGCCGACGAGCTGACCGGTCTCATCGGTGCGGCGGCGCGTATGCGCCCCAGCAAGAGCGTGATGGACATGGAGGTCAGCAGTCTGAAGAAGAAGTACAAGGACAAGAAGTTCGCCGCCGGCTGCTCCCGCGACGTCATCAACACCGGTGCCGAGCGCCTTGGCTGGCCGCTGGAGGAGCTGCTGGAAAAGACGATCCTGGCCATGCGCAGCTGCGAGGAATCCGTCAACACCGAAATGGCCACGCTGTAACAACAAAAAAGAACGCCCTGTGGGGCGTTCTTTTTTTGCTGATATGTGATCTTACAGATGATACTTGGTCTTGTATTCCTCAAAGTAGCGGGCGAAAGAGTGGGACTTCATGGCGCGGACGCTGTTGAGGTACTGGTGGGTGTCGAAGGAGTCGGATTCCAGCTCGATGATGGCCACGGCGATGTTGGAGCAGTGGTCGGCCACACGCTCGTAGTTGGTCAGCAGGTCGTTGAACACGAAGCCCTGCCGCAGCGTACAGGCACCGGACTGGAGGCGATCCACATGGTGGGACTTCATCTCGTCGCACAGTCCGTCGATCAGCTCCTCCAGCGGCTCCACACGGGCGGCCATGTGGATGTCGTTGTTGACGAAGGCGGTGATGGCGGTGGTCAGGATCTCGCCGACAGCCGCCTCCATGACCTCCAGCTCATGCCGGGCTTCGGCGGAGAATTCCAGCTCCTTTTCGTGTATCTCGTGGGCGGCCTCGGAGATGTTCAGCGCGTGGTCGGAGATACGCTCGAAGTCGGAGATGGTATGGAGGAACTTGCTGACCTCCTCGCTCTGTGTGTCGGACAGGACGCAGCTGGTGATCTTCATGAGATAGGTGCCCAGCTTGTCCTCGTACCGGTCGATGACGGACTCCATATCCGCCACCTGCTGGAAGCCCTTTTCGGAGTAGTCGCTGCGCAGCTTCACCGCCAGCATCAGGTTCTCCTCCGCCTTCTGCGCCATGGAGTTGGTCACCAACCGGCTCTGCTCGATGGACAGGGCGGGGTGCTGCAGGAAGCGCTCCTCCAGCCGGTCGATGTCCTCGCTCTCCTGACTGCCGCCCTTGTCGGGGAACAGCAGCTCCACCAGCTTCTTCATCAGGTCGATGCAGGGCAGCAGCACCACCACGGTGGCGAAACGGAACAGCGTGTTCATCAGCGCGATGGACACGGAGGTCATGGTCATGTGCAGGAAGTCGAAGTGGACGATGGCGTTGACACCGTAGAAGATCACCGCCCAAATAATCACGCCGAACACGTCGATGAGCAGGTAGGTAAAGGCGGTGCGCTTGCCCTTCAGCGTAGCGCCCAGCGCCGTCAGCAGCACCGGCACCGCCGCGCCGATGGCGATACCCATGATGATGGGCAGCGCCTCGTCAAAGGTGATGGCACCGGTGACGGCCAGCGCCTGCAAAATACCCACGGCGGCACTGGCGCTCTGGATGATGCTGGTGAAGGCCATACCTGCCAGAATACCCAGAACGGGGTTGGACAGCGTGGTGAGGATGTGGATGAACGTCTCGCTCTCCCGCAGGGGGGAGACGGCGCCGGACATGGCGGACATACCGTACATCAGCACGGCGAAGCCCATGAGAATGTCGCCCACATGGTGGTTAGACGCCTTTTTGGAGAACATCCGCAGGATGATGCCCACCACCGCCACGATGCCGGTCAGCACCTCGGTGCTGAAAAGCTGCACCACGCCGCTGCCGCCGGAGAGGGACGACAGGCACAAAATCCAGCCGGTGATACTGGTGCCCAAAATGGCGCCCATGATGACGCCGATGGCCTGACGCACCTTCATCATGCCGGAGTTGACGAAGCCCACCACCATGACGGAGGTGGCGGAGGAGGACTGGATAACGGCGGTAACGCCGGTACCCAGCAGCACGCCTTTCAGCGGTGTGCTGCTGAGGCGGTACAGCACCAGCTCCAGCTTGCTGCCTGCCACCTTTTTCAAGCCCTCACCCATGAGGGTCATACCGAACAGAAACAGGGCGATACCGCCCAGCAGCGATACAACGTCCGCAATACTCATGCCCATTTCCTCCCAGTGTAAATCTTTCTAACTATACATTAGTATAACAAAGAAAAACGGTTTGTCGAGGGGTAAGTCGAAAAAAGGGTGCATATTTTTTCCCGCCTGCCGCAGTGAACTTTGGCAGAACCGTCAAATTTGCGTAAAATCTGACTGCGGCGCAAATTTAAGGTATCTTTTTCCCCGTTCCTGTGGTATGATAATCCCTGCTCTGATACAAAACGAGAGGGGAACTTTTCAAAAATGCTGAAACATTGTCTCATCGTGTTTTTCGTCTCCATGGTGCCGGTCATCGAGCTGCGGGGTGCCATTCCCTACGGCGTGGGCTTCGGTCTGCCGCTGTGGCTGACGTACATCATCGCCATCGTGGGCAATATGCTGCCGGTGCCCATCATCTACTTCTTCGCCCGCCGTGTGCTGCTGTGGGGACGGGACAAGCCCGTCATCGGGAAGTTCTTCACCTTCTGTCTGGAAAAGGGCAAGAAGGCGGGACGGAAATTACAGGCAAAGGCGGGGCGGGGGCTCTTTTGGGCGCTGCTGCTGTTCGTAGGCATCCCCCTGCCGGGCACCGGCGCGTGGACAGGCACGCTGGCGGCCAGTCTGCTGGACTTCGGCTTCAAGAAGAGCGTGCTGGCCTGTATGGGCGGCGTGCTGCTGGCGGGCATCATCATGGGCACACTGAGTCTGCTGGGCTTCGGCGCCTTCGGCGCCATCGCCGGATAAGCAGAATAGGCCATAAAACTTCATGCACTAAGGTACACCGAGAAATACGGCAAAAGCACCGTGCATGAAGTTTTTGGTGCATCATTTTCGGTTGCCCCGCAGGGGCGAGAAAATGGCACATTTCGAATTTTGCTATGCTTTTGCATAGCAAAAAGACCGCCTTTGGCGGTCTTTTTTATTGGTTACTCAGTCCTCGAGGTTCTCGATAAGCTCGGCCAGCGCGTCCACGGCGTCCTTCTCGTCGCCGCCGTCGGCGATGAGGGTCACGGTGGTGCCCTTCATAATGCCCAGACTCAGCACGCCCAGCAAGCTCTTGGCGTTGACGCGGCGCTCCTCTTTCTCCACCCAAATGCCGCTTTTATACTCGTTTGCCTTCTGAATGAAGTAGGTGGCAGGTCTGGCGTGCAGGCCGACCTCGTTCTTGACAGTGATCTCCCGTGTATACATGAAACAGCACTCCTTACGCACATATTTTATAACAAGTTTTTCGGTTAGTTCCGTAAAGCCTAACTCTCACCATCCCCTATTATACTGATTTACGGCAAGATTGCAATGGGCATTGATACGAAATTTCTGTGGTTTGTCCTACATTTCATGTCGTCTTTTGTGAAAATTGCCTATTTCAGCTCCACCACGGTGACACCGGCCTCGCCTTCACCGTACCGGCCAAGGCGGAAGGACTTCACCTGTCGGCTCTTTTTCAGCACCTGATGGACGGCGGCGCGGAGGGCACCGGTGCCCTTGCCGTGGATGATGGTGACGCTGCCCAGCTTGGAGCGGGTGGCGGCATCCAGATAGTTCTCCACCACGCTCTCCGCCTCCAGCGTCTCCAAGCCGCGGATGTCCAGCTCCGCACCGGCGCGGCTGCCGGTGGCGATATGGACGGTGGGGCCGGATGGGGCGGCCTTGGCCGCCTGCTTTTTCTTCTTCTCGATCTCCTCCGCCGTCTCCAACAGGCGCACCTGCTCTGCCTTGACGGTCATTTTCATCTTTCCCGCCTGCAGCAGCAGCGTACCGTCGCCGTTGACGGACACCACCGTGGCCGCCGTGCGGACACCGGCCAGTTCCACCGTGTCGCCCACGGCGATGGGACGGCTGGGAGCGGGGATAGGCTCCTGCACCTCGTCATGCTGGTGGAGTGCTGTCTCCGCCTCGTTGAGGCGGCGGCGGATGTTGCTCTTGCGGTCGTTCACCGCCTGATAGTCGGCGCGCTGCTGGATCTTCCGCAGCTGCTCCAGCTCGGCGAACACCTCGTCCGCCTGACGCTGTGCCTGCTGGACGATGCGCCGCGCCTCCGTCTCACCCTTGGTGCGGGCGTTTTCCTTGGCTTTTTCCATCTGCTCACGGAAGGTGCGGGCTTTCCGCGCGTCCTCCTCCCGCTGCCGCCACAGCCGGTCGGCCTCGGTCTGGGCTTTTTCCAGCCGCTGGCGCTTCTCCTCCAACTGGGTCAGCACGTCCTCAAACCGGACGGATTCGCTGTCCATCTGCGCCTTGGCGTTTTCGATGACGCTCTCGTCCAGCCCCAACCGGCGGGAGATGGCAAAGGCGTTGGACTTGCCCGGGATGCCGATGAGCAGCCGGTAGGTGGGGCGCAGCGTCTGCACGTCGAACTCACAGCTGGCGTTCTCCACGCCGGCGGTGGTCATGGCGAAGGTTTTCAGCTCTGCGTAGTGGGTGGTGGCGGCGGTCAGCGCCCCCTTGCCCCGCACGTCCTGAATGATGGCGATGGCCAGCGCCGCGCCCTCCACAGGGTCGGTACCGGCACCCAGCTCGTCAAAGAGGATGAGGCTCTTCTCGTCCGCCTGCCGCAGTATCTCCACCGTGTTGGCCATGTGGGCAGAGAAGGTGGACAGGCTCTGCTCGATGGACTGCTCATCGCCTACGTCCGCCAGCACGCGGTCAAACACCCGCACGGCGCTCTGATCCCCTGCCGGAATGTGAAGCCCGCACTGCGCCATCAGACACAGAAGGCCGATGGTTTTCAGCGTGACGGTCTTGCCGCCGGTGTTGGGGCCGGTGATGACCAGCGTGTCAAACGTCGTCCCCAGCGACACGGTGACAGGCACCGCCTTGGCGGGGTCGAGCAGCGGATGGCGGGCGCGGCGCAGCTCGATGCCACCCTTTTTCCGCACCTCGGGGCGCATACCGTCCATGGCATAGCTGAGCTGGGCACGGGCGAAGATGGTGTCCAGCTGCACCAGCAGGTCGTAGTCGTACAGGATGTTCTCCCGCTGGGCGGCACACTCGCCGGACAGGACGCGGAGGATGCGGTCGATCTCCTTTTCCTCCCGCGCCTGCAATTCCTTCAATTCGTTGTTGGCCTGTACCACGCCCATAGGCTCCACAAACAGCGTAGCGCCGGAGGCGGAAATGTCGTGTACCAGCCCGGGCAAACTCCCCTTGCACTCCGCCTTCACCGGCACCACGAAACGGCCGTCCCGCTGGGTGATGAGGGCTTCCTGCAAGATCTTGGCATAGGAGGGAGACGAGATAATGCGCTGCAAGATCTGCCGTCCCTTGGTGGCGGCCACCCGCATCTTGCGGCGGATGTCGGAAAGCTCGGGACTGGCCGTGTCGGCGATGGTCTCCTCGTCCAGCACCGCGCCGCGAATGCGGTCCTCCAGATATTTATTGGTGTGCAGCGCCGAAAACAGCCGGTCGATGACGGAGGGCTCTCCCTGCCAGTCGGCGGCGTAGTCGCTGACGCGGCGGGCGGCGGTAAGGACACCGGCCACGTCCAGCAGCTCTCTCGTATTCAACACGCCGCCCTGATCGGCGCGGGTCAGCGCCGGCGCCACGTCCTTCACACCGGTGAAAGACGGGCTGCCTTTTAATCCCAGCCGCTCCCGTGCCGCGTCCGTCTCGTCCAGCAGGCGGCTGACCTGCTCAGGGTCGGTGGCGGGAAACAGCTTGAGACACCGCTCCTTGGCCGCGTCGCTGACGGCTTTCTGCGCCAGCAACGCCAGCACCGCCGGAAGCTCCAGCGTGCGGATAGATTTTTCAAATAAGTCGGTCATACAGTTACCTCTCGTGGTCACCGCGTCAGTGACCGGTAGTAGTCCAGCGTGCGGAAGTGCCGCTCCAGCTGGTCGGTGAGGAACGTCTCGCCGGCGCTGTCCAGCGCCCGCAGCCCCTTTTCGCCCAGCGTAAAGCTGTACAGCTTCCGGCTGTCGGTGGTGAGGATGTGGCGCAGCGCCTCCAACCCGCCCGCCGTCAGGGGCAAGCCCTCGAAGGGCGCACCGCCGCAGCCGGCGCAGCGCACCACGCCGTGTTCCCTGTCCAGCATCGGCTCCCGCGGCGTTCTGCGGCCGCAGATGGGACACTCGTCCACCAGCGGCTGAAACCCCGCCAGCGCCAGCAGCCGCCACTGAAAGGCGGCCTTCACCAGCGTCTCGTCCTTGTTGAGATAGCACAGCGCATACAGGCCGTTTAAGAGCAGCGACGTCAGCTCCGGTGCGGGGCTTTCCTCCGGTGCCACCGTCTCCGTCAGTTCGGCAAACCACGATGCCAGCGCCAGGCGGGTAATATCCCGCCGGATGCCGTCAAACAGCTCCACCGTGGCGGCCTCGTCCAGAAAGTACCAGCCGCCCTTTTTGTACACCGTCAGCTCATCGTAGGCCAATAGCTGGCACGCTGCCGCCAGACGGCTGTTTTTCCGCCGCGCCCCCTTGGCGATGACGCCGATACGCCCCAGTCGGGGCGAGAGAACGGTCAATATCCTGTCCGTCTCCTTGGTGTCGGTGGTGCGGAGGACAACGCCGGTGATGACGGTCTTTTCCCCGTTCATATCAGTCCTCGTTGTAGCCCTGAGAGCGGATGAAGTTGGGGTTATCCCGCCAGTTTTCCTTCACCTTTACCCACGTCTCCATATAAACCTTGGTACCCATGAACTTCTCAATGTCGCGGCGGGCGGAGGAGCTGATGCGCTTGAGCATCTCGCCGCCCTTGCCGATGATGATCCCCTTGTGGCTGGCCTTTTCGCAGTAGATGGTCACGTCCAGATCGATGATGCCGCTGTCCTCCCGCTCGGAAAACCGCGTCACCTCCACGGCGGTGCCGTGGGGTATCTCCTTATCGAGACAGCGCAGCATCTTCTCCCGCACGATCTCGCCGCAGACCTGACTGTCCGCCTGATCGGTGGTCATGCCGTCGGGGAAGAGCTGGGGGCCTTCCTGTGCGTACTTTTCAAGCTGTTTCATCAACTCATCCAGTCCGTCGCCGGTGCGGGCGGACAGGGGGATGATAGCGTCAAAGCCGTCGTAAGCTTCGCTGTAAGCGGCGATGACCTCTAAGAGAGATTCCTTCTTCTCCACCGTGTCGATCTTGTTGATGCAGAGGACGCAGGGCAGCTCCTCCTCGCGGATGCGCTGCAAAAGCACCTTCTCCGGCTCTCCCACATGGGGGATAGGCTCCACCAGCAGCAGGGCGCACTCCACGGCGCTGAGACTCTCCCGCACCACCTTCACCATGTAGTCTCCCAGGCGGGAGCGGGGCTTGTGAAGTCCCGGGGTGTCCAGCAGGACGTACTGGGTGTCGTCCCGATTCACCACGCCGTAGATACGGTTGCGGGTGGTTTGGGGCTTGTCCGACACGATGGCGATCTTCTCCCCCACCAGCGCGTTGGTCAGACTGGATTTGCCCACGTTGGGGCGGCCGCAGACGGTGATCATGGCGGTTTTCGTAATGTGCATAGATGATCCTCAACTTTCTCTCATTTGAGCTCTTTTGTGTGTATGTACAGGGATATTATCCCAGCTTATCGCCGTTTTGTACCGGCTTGTCCGGCGCGATCAGCACCACGCCGCCTTCTGAATAGGTGCCCAGCACCAGTATCTCCGAGAAGAAATTGGCAATCTGGCGGGGCGGGAAATTCACCACCGCCAGCACCTGCTTGCCGATCAGTTCCTCCGGTGTGTACTGCTGGGTGATCTG
>CAZTHY010000024.1:0-11323 GCA_964613205.1 uncultured Oscillospiraceae bacterium | reverse complement strand
CTGCCATCACCCAGTTGCAGGTGGTGGGCAAGCAGCTGGACATCCCCGTGTTCGAAATGGGGCAGATCGCCCCCGTCACCATCGCCACGGAAGCGGTGAAGTACGCCGCCGACCACGGCCACGACATGGTGTTTCTCGACACCGCCGGCCGTCTCCACATCGACGAAGCGCTGATGGACGAGCTGAAGGCCGTTAAGTCCGCCGTCCGCCCCAACGAGATACTGCTGGTGGTGGATGCCATGACCGGTCAGGACGCCGTCAACGCCGCCAAGGCGTTTGACGATGCGCTGGGCATCGACGGTGTGCTGCTGACGAAGCTGGACGGCGACGCCCGCGGCGGTGCCGCGCTGTCGATCCGTGCCGTCACCGGCAAGCCCATCAAGTTCGTGGGTACCGGCGAAAAGCTGGACATGATCGAGCCTTTCCACCCCGACCGCATGGCCAGCCGCATTCTGGGCATGGGCGATATGCTCACCTTCATTGAGAAGGCGGAGCAGCAGTACGACGAGCAGCAGGCGAAGAAGCTGGAGGAAAAGCTGCGGAAGAACCGCCTGACGCTGACGGACTACTTAGACCAGCTGGAGCAGTTGCAGAACATGGGCGATTTGAGCCAGATCGCCGGTATGCTCCCCGGCGGCATGGCCAAGGGCTTCGACCCCGACCAGATCGACGAGAAAAAGCTGGCGCGTACCAAGGCCATCATCCGCTCCATGACACCACAGGAGCGGGAAAATCCCCAAATTCTCAACGCCAGCCGGAAAAAGCGTATCGCCGCCGGCTGCGGTCTGGAAGTGGTGGATGTGAACCGTCTGCTGAAATCCTTCGAGATGCTCCAGCAAATGACGAAGGCCATGACCAAGGGCGGCGGAATGCGCGGTCTTGGCGGGCTGATGGGCGGCATGGGCAGGCCGTCCAAGGGCGCAATGCACGGCTTTGGCCGGAAGAAGCGCTTTAAGTAAGTAAATGCGTGTCAACAGGCATTTAACGACATAAAACATAGAAAAACGATTATTATTTGGAGGAACAACATCATGGTCAAGATTCGTCTGAGAAGAATGGGCGCTAAGAAGGCTCCTTACTACCGCGTCGTGGTGGCGGATTCCCGCTATCCCCGTGACGGCCGCTTCATCGAGGAGATCGGCACTTACGATCCCTGCGTCAGCCCTGCCAAGATCACCATCGACGCCGACCGCGCCCGTGAGTGGATCAAGTCCGGTGCTCAGCCTACCGACACTGTTCGCGCTCTGCTGAAGAAGGTTGACGTACTGTAAGCCGGGGCAAAGCCAATGAAGGATTTGCTGCTGTATATCGCCCGGAACCTGGTGGAGCATCCCGATCAGGTCACTGTGACCGAGGTGCAAAACGGCGATGAGCTGACATTGCAGCTCCGCGTCGCTCCCGAGGATATGGGCAAGGTCATCGGACGGCAGGGTCGTATCGCCAAAGAGATACGCACCGTCATCCGCTCCTACGCCCAGCGCACCGGCGCCAAGGTCTCCGTGGACATTATGGACTGAAATAAAAAAGACCGCTCAGCGGTCTTTTTTATTTTCGGGGAAAAACCATGTTTTTCATGATGGGGATTGCAGGAAAAAGGCCGCCACAGGCGGCCTTTTTTGTGGTTATATCACATAGTTGTCTCCTGCCGGAACGTCTAATAAGTCGGCTAAAGTGATGCCCGTAAAATAGTCGCGGGTCAGCTTTTGGTAGCCCTCCCACACGTTCAGCGTGGGGCACTCCCCTGCCCTCGGGCACACCGGCGCATCGGACTGCAAGCAGCTCACCGGTGCCAGATCACCCTCCGCCAGTTCCAGTATCTCCCACAGCGTATACTGCTCTGGCTCACGGGACAGCCGGTAGCCGCCGCCGATGCCGTGGACGCTGTCCACCAGCCCCGCCGCCTTCAAAGCCGGCATGAGCCGCTCGATATACTTCAGAGAAATGCCCTGCCGCGACGCCACCTCCTTCATGGGGATGAACGCGCCGTTGCGGTGCTGGGCTAAATCCAGCAGCACCCGTATGGAATACCGTCCCTTGGTGGAGATCATAGTCTATCCTCCGTTTCGCCTTGCTATGAGAGGATTATACCACCAAACCGGTAGGTAAATCAAGTATTTCCTGTGGCCGCACCGTTTTCCTTTTTCTTCTCCCGCAGCGTCACCCACACCAGCGCCCCGATACCCACGATGAGCAGTCCCCACCGCAGCCACACGAAGGGCGCGTTGGCGTCCTGTAATGCGATGCCCCGCTGTGCCAGCACGGTGGAGTCGCCGCCGATGAAGATGGTGCTGGTGGTGGCGTAGGCCACTGCCTCGTCCCAGCACACCACGACCCGCAGTACCTCCGCCGCCAGCAGCAGTGCCCAGGCCGCCAGCGCCGTCCACCGCTGCGCTTTGTGCCGCAGCAGCGGCCGTTTGGCGATGATGCTGCCTGCCATGTACATCACCAGCAGCGCTGCCAGCAGCAACAGCCGCAGCAGCTCATCCCTGGCGGTCATCCACGCCCACGCCCGCTGCGTCACCGTGTCCGGCAGCAGCTCGTAGATCCAGCTCCAGCTCAGTCTGTCCCGCGCCAGTACCATCAGCCACAGCGCCGCCACCGGAATCAGCCCCAGCAGCCGGACGCGGAGCGTCTCGCCGCTGCACCGGCTCCAGCCGATCCACAGCGCCAGTCCGCCGCCAAACAGCAGCAGTATCGACCAGTTGTAGCCGCCCAGCACCACCGAGGCGACGGTGGCCAGCAACGACACGCCGTAGCCGATACGGTAGCGCAGCTCGCCCCGCCGTTCCAGATACGCCGCCACCTCGCCATTGACCACGCCCTGACGGGGGCGGGTCTCACCGGCTAAAATATCGTCGGCGGTGACGCCGTACAGCGCCGCGATAGCGGGCAGCGCCCCGATGTCCGGCAGTCCCGCGCCGCTCTCCCACTTGCTGACGGTCTTGTTGGACACGCCCAGCCGTTCCGCCGCCTCCTGCTGGGTCATGTTCTGCCCCTTCCTCAGGGAAGCCAGATACGCGCCGATCTTCTCCGTGTTCATGCCGCACCTCCTATACCATGTATTGTACGTTGTGTGTTGGCGGGCAGTCCACCCGTCGGGTGAACTCCCCTGTTTTTCGTTGGTCTCAGTATGCCACAGCGGGCAAAATTTGTCTACCCCTCCCCTTTCGACTTTGTCTACGGAGCGTAGAATGGGGAAATTCCACGGAAAGTACCACAAATTTCCCGTCTTTTCCGCCTTTGCCGTTGCGCCGAGGGGAATTTTTGTGTATGATAAGGGGAGTCACAGAGAGCGAGGTGCTTTTTTTGAAGATCATGGCCATCGACTACGGCGACGCCCACACCGGCATCGCCATTTCCGACTATACCGAAACGCTGGCGGGCTACTCCACCACCATCCACTCCCGCCGTGAGGGGGAGGTGCTGTCCGCCATTCAGACCCTCATCAGCGAGCACGGCGTATCGCTGCTGGTGCTGGGCTATCCCAAGAACATGGACGGCACCACCGGTGTCCGCGCCGAAAAATGCGCCGCCTTCGGTGAGCTGCTGCACCAGGAGACCGGTCTGGAGGTCGCCCTATGGGACGAGCGCCGCACCACCATCGACGCCCACAACATCCTCTTCCAAAACGGCCAAAACGCCAAAAAGCGGAAAAAGACGGTGGACGCGGTGGCGGCGGCGCTGATGCTGGAGGGCTACCTCACCCGCCGGAAAATGGAGGGCAGAGCATGAACGTGCTGGTCATCGGCGGCGGCGCCTCCGGCATGATGGCCGCACTGACGGCGGCGGAACACGGCCACGCCGTCACGCTGCTGGAACGGCAGAGCCGCGTAGGCCGCAAACTGCTGGCCACCGGCAACGGCCGGTGCAACCTGACCAACCGCCGCGCCGCGCCGGAGCGCTACCATGGCGAAACGCCGGACTTCTGCCGCGCCGCGCTATCACATTTCCCCGTGGAGGACACCCTCCGCTGGTTCGAGACCATCGGTCTCGTCACCGCCACGGAGGAGAGTGGGCGGATCTATCCGTACAGCAACATGGCCGGCAGCGTGCTGGACGTGCTGCGCTTCGCGCTGGAACAGCAAAAAATCGACCTGCACACCGGCTGCGTGGTGACGAACCTCCGCAAAAAGGGCGATACCTTCACCGTCACCACCGAGAGCGGCGAGGTGTTCACCGCCCAGCGGGTGATTTTAGCCGCCGGCGGCGCGGCTGGCGGCAAGGTAGGCGGCGTGATGGACGGCTACCGGCTGGCCAAGTCCCTTGGCCACCACCGCACGGCGCTGTACCCCGCGCTGGTGCAGCTCAAGACCGACCCCACCTATCCCCGTGCGCTGAAAGGCGTGAAGGCCGAGTGTACCGTGGCGCTGCGGCGGGGCGACACCACGCTGGCGCAGCGGCAGGGGGAAATTCTCTTCACCGAGTACGGCATCAGCGGCCCCGCCGTGTTTGACATCTCCCGCGCCGCTGCCACCGGCGGCGAACACCTCCGCGTCCACCTCGACCTGCTGCCCCAGTGGGACGGCGACGCCGTTTTTGACTGGCTGGCGGCGCGGCAAGCGCAGGCGGGAACGCGGGAAGCGGGCAGTCTCCTCACCGGCGCGCTCCACGCCCGACTGGGGCAGATGGTGTGCAAATCGGCGGGATTCACCAATCAGCCCGCCGACACGCTGACAGCGGACGACCTCCGCCGTATCGCCCGGCAGGTGAAGGACTTCGCCCTGCCGGTGGAGGGCGTGTGCGGCTTCGATCAGGCGCAGGTGACGGCAGGCGGACTGCGGTGCGACGAGTTCCGCCCCGACACGCTGGAAAGCCGCCTCGTCTCCGGTTTCTACGCCTGCGGCGAGGTGCTGGACATCGACGGCGACTGCGGCGGCTTCAACCTCCAATGGGCATGGTCCTCAGGCCGTTTAGCCGGTGAATTGCGATAAAAAAAGGCTCCCCTTACTTGTAAGGGGAGCTGGCAGCGCGCAGCGCTGACTGAGGGGATTCCACCGGTGCGGTGCAATCTATCCCTTCCGTCATTTGCTTCACAAATGACACCTCCCCTTGTTTTACAAGGGGAGGCTTTTTTGCTTTTACTTATTCCACTCTTTCACTTGCTCCTTCAGCCACTCACACCATGCGTCCACGCCCTCGCCGGTTTTGGCGGAGAGGGGGAAGATTTTCAGGTTCGGGTTCCTCATGTGGGCGTACTCCACCACCTTCTCCATGTCGAAGTCGAAGTAGGGCAGCACGTCGATCTTGTTGATGATGAGTGCGTCGCAGACGGTGAAGATAAGGGGGTACTTGAGGGGCTTATCGTGACCTTCGGGGACGGACAAAATCATGGCGTTCTTCACCGCGCCGGTGTCGAACTCGGCGGGGCAGACGAGATTGCCTACGTTCTCCAAAATGGCCAAGTCGATGTCCTCGGTGCCCAGCTCTTTCAAGCCCTGCTCCGTCATGCCGGCATCCAAATGGCACATACCGCCGGTGTGGAGCTGGATGGATTTCGCGCCGGTCTCGGCTATGGTGCGGGCGTCCACGTCGGAGTCGATGTCGGCCTCCATCACGCCGATGCGCAGGTCGTCTTTCAGCCGCTTGATGGTCTGCGTCAGCGTGGTGGTCTTGCCGCTGCCCGGGGAGGACATGAGATTCAGCAGAAACGTCTTGCTCTGCTTCAGCTCCTGCCGCACCCGATCGGCCTCGCGGTCGTTGTCGGCAAACACGCTCTCTTTTACCTCGATGATTTTCAGCTTATCCATGGTCATGCTCCTTCTATTTCGCGAATACTGATCTCGCTGCCCGCTTTCAGCCACGTCTCACCGCTGCCGCAGAGGGGGCAGGTGCGGCCATGGGGCACGGTGGGGTAGTCCTCCCCGCAGCCGTCGCAGTGGGTGACGGCGGTCTGCGTCTCGATGTGGAGCGACGCGCCCCGCATAAGGTCGGACTTCTGCACCGCCCAGTCCCAGCAGTTGGTCAGCTCTCTGGGCACAGCACCGGAGACCTCGCCCACGTCCAGCGTCACCGACGCTACACGGGTCAGTTCGTTCTCCTCGCCCAGCCGCTCCACGGTGCGGATGACGTGAAATACGATGCCTAATTCGTGCATATCACTTCTTCTTGTTCCGGCGCTGGGCCTTCTTGATCCTGATCTCCCGCTTCACCATGTAGGGCAGGATGGCTTTCAGCTTGTCCTCGCACTTGTACATGGTGGAGCACTCCGGCCTCTCGCGGTGGAGGTGGATGGCGTCAAAGCCGCATTTGGTGGTACACAGGCCGCAGCCGATGCACTTGTTGGGGTCAACGATGCTGGCCCCGCAGCCGAGACAGCGGGCGGTCTCCTTCTTCACCTGCTCCTCGGTGAAGCCGACGCGCTCGTCGCTGAACGTGCGGCGGAGGGCATCGTTGTAGCCGATCTGCTGGCGGGGTGCGCTGTCGTAGCTGGTGGGCGGGATCATGGCGTTCTTCTTGTCCAGCTCGATGAACTGGCGACGGTTGCGGCCAATGGTCAGCGTGGCGTGCTGGACGTACCGGTGGAGGGACACCGCGCCGTCCTTGCCGGCGGCGATGGCGTCGATGGCGAACTTCTGACCGGTGTAAGCGTCGCCGCCCACGAAAATGTCCGGCTCGGCGGTCTGATACGTCACGCCGTCCGCCACCGCCAGACCACGGCTGTCCAGCTCCACGGCGGTGCCGGTGAGCAGCGTGCCCCAGTCGGTCTTTTGGCCGATGCAGTACAGCACCGTGTCACAGGGCGCTACCTGCACCGTGTTCTCGTCGTAAGCCGGCGCAAAGCGGCCATTCTCGTCCTTGACGCGGAGGCACTTGACGAAGGCCACCGACGCAGCCTTGCCGTCCTCCACCGCCACTTCCCTGGGACCCCAGCCGGCGTAGACGGCCACGCCGTCCTTCTCGCACTCGTTTCTGTCCTCCTCGCCCATGGGCATCTCGTCATAGCCCTCCAAACAGTACAGGCTGACGTTCTCCGCGCCGCAGCGCACGGCAGTACGGGCTACATCCGCCGCGATATTGCCGCCGCCGATGACCACCACACGGCCAGTGAGGGACTTTTCGCCCCGCAGGTTCACGTCCCGCATGAAGTCCACACCGGCGCGAACGCCCGCTGCGTCGCCGCCGCTGACCGGCAGCACGCCGCCGCTTTGCAGACCGATGGCCAAATAGAAGCCCTTGTAGCCCTCCTGACGAAGCTGGGGGATGGTAACATCCTTGCCCACCTCGACACCGCAGCGGAACTCCACGCCCATTTCCTTCAAAATGTCGATCTCCGCCTGCACCACGTCCTTTTCCAGACGGAAGGAGGGGATGCCGTGCATCAGCATACCGCCGGGGCGCTCTTCCTTTTCAAAGACGGTGGGGCGATAGCCCTTCTCCGCCAAGAAGTAGGCGCAGCTCATACCGGCGGGGCCGCCGCCGATGATGGCGATCTTCTCGCCGAACTCGCCGCCTACGCGGGGGATGATCTTCTCCGGCACGAAGCGGGTAGCCGCGTCCAGATCCTGCTGTGCGATGAACCGCTTCACCTCGTCAATGGCCACCGCCTGATCCACGGTGCCGCGGGTACAGGCTTCCTCGCACCGGCGGTTGCAGATACGGCCGCAGACGGCGGGGAAGGGATTCTCCCGCTTGATAAGCTGCAACGCCTCGCGGTACTTGCCCTGCGCCGCCAGCTTCAGATAGCCCTGCACGGCGATGTGGGCGGGACAGGCGGTTTTACAGGGGGCGGTGCCGGTGTCGTGGCAGTTGATGCGGTTTCTGTCGCGGTAGTCGATGCTCCACTTCTCGCTGCTCCACTTTACCTCGTCGGGCAGCTCCTGACGGGGATACTCGATAAAGCCGTCCTTGGTGCACAGCTTCTGTCCCAGCTTCACCGCACCGGCGGGACACGTCTCCACGCAGCGGCCACAGGCCACGCAGTTCTCCGTGTTCACCTTGGCCACATAGGCGCTGCGGCTCAGGTTGGGCGTGTTAAACAGCTGGCTGGTACGCAGTGCGTTGCAGACGTTGACGTTGCAGTTGCAGATACCGAAGATCTTCTCCTCGCCGTCGATGTTGGTGATCTGATGGACGAAGCCGTTGTCCTCCGCCTGACGGAAGATGGCCATGGCCTCGTCGTAGGTGATGTACTCGCCACGCTGGGTCTCCACGATGTAGTCCGCCATGTCGCCTACGGCGATGCACCAGTTCTCCGGATCGTCGCCGCAGCCCTCGCCCAGCTTGTCGCGGCTGGCGCGGCAGGAACACATACTCTTGGCGTACTTGCCCTCGTACTTGTGGAGCCAGTAGGAGATCTTCTCCAAACCGATGGCGCTCTGCTCCATCTCGATGGCCTTCTCCACGGGGATGACGTGCATACCGATACCGGCACCTCCCGGGGGCACCATGGGGGTGATCTTCTCCAGCGGCAGCATGGTCATGCGCTCAAAGAACGCCGCCACCTCGGGGTGCTCGTCGATCTGACTTTTCCGCATATTCAGGAACTCGGCGCTGCCCGGGACGAACAGGGGCAGGACGTAGCGCTTCTCGTGGTCGGGGTTCTTGCCGTCCAGATTTTCCCAGTTGTACTCGATCAGACCCAGCCAGGACATCTCATCCAGCAGCTTTTGCAGCGGTTCCCTCTCCATTTTTGTCAGCGCCATGAGCTGCTCGATGGTCTTGGGCTTCCGCACGCCCATTTTCAGCGCCACGTCCACCATCTCATCGGTGAGCACGCCGTCCAAGCCCCAGTACTCGGGATCGTCCACCGTGGCTTTCAGGCCGATGCGGTTGGTGATCATGCTGCCCAGCTTCAGGAGATTCTCCCGCGGGGCGCGGTCGGGCGCAGGGATGGAAAAAGGCAATTTTTCTTCGTTCAGGGGGAAATTGGTCGGCTTGCTGCCGTTGATGTCGCGCATAGTCGTTCCTCCGTTTTCATGACGCCGGAAAGGTCCCTCTCCGGCGGCGAAATGATAATAGTATGCCTATTGTCCCTATTTTACCAACTTTTTCGCCGCATTTCTATTGACTAAACCGCTAAACGTATGGTACACTTTTTTATGGTTCTGGTCAGACCAAGGAACAGAAAAGGAGTGAGGGCAATGGCGTTTCAGCAGATCGTGGCGCCTACGGTGAAGGCGCTGTTCGTCCAGCAGTTGGAGGGGATGATCCTGTCCGGCGAGTTGAAGCCCGGGGATCGGCTGCCGACAGAGCGGGAGCTGGCGGACGAGATGAAGATCAGCAAGACGGTGGTACACGAGGGCTTGCGGGAGCTGCACCGGCTGGGGTTTTTGGACATCGTCTCCCGCCGCGGCGTCACCGTGGCGGACTACGCCCAGACCGGCAGTCTGGAAACGCTGATGGCCATTATGCGCTACCACGGCGGCTTGCCGGATGCCAAGACCGCCCACAGCATTTTACAGCTTCGCTACTACTTGGAAGCCCCTGCCATGCGGGAGCTGGCGCGGCGGCAGGACAGCGGCGACATGGCGGCGCTGCACCGGTTCCAGCAGCAGGCGGAGGACGCGGCGGCGGAGGGCGTGGACGCGGTGGCGGAAGCGCTGTTCCGCTACCATCGGGGCGTGACGTTCCTCAGCGGCAACACCATCACGCCGCTGCTGTTCAACGCCTTCATGCAGGTGAATTTAGAGTTTTGGCGGGACTACGTCCGTGCTGAGGGCATCAGCGGGAGCATCGCCCGCCTGCGCCAGTTCACCACCCTCATTGAGCAGGGACAGGGCGAGGCCGCCGCTGCGCTGCTGTTTGAGGGGTTGGAGGAGTTTGGCCGGAAGTTGAAGTGAATAGGAAAATGACAGCTCCCCTTGCAAGCAAGGGGAGCCTTTTTGTGGTAACGCTCTTTTTTATCTTCTCTTACCTCCGCCGAAGCCACCGCCGCCGAAGCCGCCGCCTCGACTGCCGCCACGGCTTCCACCGCGGCTGCCGCCGCCGAAACCGCCGCCGCCAAAGCCGCCGCGATTACCGCCGGAGGGGCGGCTGGGACGGCTGGGACGAGGGGCACTGGGACGACTGGTGGGACGGCTGCTGGGTCTCGGTGCGCTGGGACGGGGACTGCTGGGGCAGGAAGGTCTGGGAGGCTGGGGCGGTCTGCCGCCGCGAGGGGGACGCGGCGGTTTGGGCGGCCGCGGCGCTCTCGGCGGTCTCGGCGGCCGGGGCGGGCGCGGCGGCGCGTAGCGCCGTCCCCAAAACACAGGGTAGTAGGTGGGGCGGATGACACCGATGGTGCTGCCCACCAAATACCGCCGCTTATAGCGGCTGAACCGGATGGCGTCGATGACCATCCACGCCACGAAGATGATGACGATCAGCGCGATAATGCCGCCCAGCGACGTGCCGCCGGAGGGGGCGGCAGGGGCTTCCCAGCCGCTGTAACTGTCGTCATAGTCGCTGTAATAGCCGGACAGATCGGCCTGTCCGTAGAACACATCCGCCTGACGGAAGAAGGCAGCCACGGCACTGTCGAAATCGCCGTCGTAGTAGGTGGTCTCGATGGCCTTGCGGAGCTGGGTCTGCTGGGTGTCGGTCATGACGTAGCCTACGGTGTCACCGCAGTAGACCTGCCAGTCGCCGTCCTCCACCAGCAGCAAGATCATATCGTTGCTGCCCAGTCCCCACGTCTGTCCCACGTTGGCGGCGTAATCCTGCCCCTCCCAGCCGTTGAGATGCTGGATGGTGGCCACCGCCACGAGGGCATAGTAGTCATCGTTCCACTTGTCGTTGTATTCCTCGATAAGGCGCTCCGTGTCCTTACTCAACAGGTCAGCGTCGTCGCAGATCCACTGCTGGTACTGCACGTTCAGCAGCTCCGTCGGCTCCTTGGCCATGAAGTCCGCCTTGCGGCTCTGACCGATAAAGACGGCGGCGGCGATGGCGATGACCAGCACCACGAAGGCGGTACCGCGTTTTTTGAAAAAGCTCATACCATATCCCCTTTCTGAGGGAGTTTTCCGGACTTAGCCCCGCAGATCCATCAGCTTCTGCTTCAGCTCGCCCTCGATGCGGCCCAGCTCCACCTCGGCCTCACGGCGCTTGGCAGCGCCCTCCTTCTGAATACGCGCCACCTCGTCCAGCGTGGAGATAAGCTGCTGGTTGGTGTGCTGCAGCGTCTCGATGTCCACGATGGAGCGCTCCGCCTCCTTAGCGGTGGCGATGGTGCCCATTTTCAGCGTGTCGGCGTTCTTCTTGAGCAGCTCGTTGGTCATCTCCGTCACTGCGTTCTGGGCGGCGGTGGCCTGACGGCTGTGCTCCATGCCCAGCGCCAGCACCATCTGACTCTTCCACAGGGGGATGGTGTTCACCAGCGAGGACTGGATCTTCTCGATCATCA
>CAZTHY010000023.1:0-11407 GCA_964613205.1 uncultured Oscillospiraceae bacterium | reverse complement strand
ACCCAAAGGAGAACCAATATGATCACCTATCTCATCCCCTGTCTGCTGGGGCTGGAAAAACTGGTGGCCGACGAGGTGCGGCGGCTGGGGCTTTCCGACGTGCAGACGGAAAATGGCCGCGTGCTGTGCTGCGGCACATGGGCGGACTGCGCCCGACTGAACATCAACCTCCGCTGCGGCGCGCGGGTCATGGCCGTGCTGGGGCGGTTCACCGCCCGCAGCTTTGAGGAGCTGTTTCAGGGCACCCGCGCCATCCGCTGGGAGGACTACATCCCCCAAAACGGCGCGTTCCCCGTGAAGGGCTACTCCATCTCCTCCCAGCTCCACGCCGTACCCGCCTGCCAGAGCATCATCAAAAAGGCCATGGTGGAGCGGCTGAAAACCGCCTACGGTCTGGAGCAGTTCCCCGAGGACGGCGTGAAGTATCAGGTGCGCTTCGCCATCATGAAGGACGAGGTGCTCATCGGGCTGGACACCAGCGGCGAGGGACTGTACAAGCGGGGCTACCGCGCCGTGGGCGTGGAAGCGCCGCTGCGGGAGACGCTGGCGGCGGCGCTGGTGACGCTGAGCCGCTACCGTGGCCGCGACCCCTTCTGCGATCCCTTCTGCGGCAGCGGCACCATCCCCATCGAGGCCGCCCTCATCGCCAAAAACCGCGCCCCCGGCCTTGACCGCCGGTTCGATGCCCAGCGCTGGGCGTTCCTCCCCGCCGAGACGTGGATGGACGCGGCGGACGAGGCGCAGGACAAGGAGTTCCACGGCCGGTACGATATATGGGGCGGCGACATCGATCCCCGCGCCATCGACATTGCCCGCGACAATGCCCGCAAGGCCGGCGTGGAGGACTGTATCCATTTTGACGTGGCGGACGCGGAAAAGTTCCACCGCGACAGCGATTACGGCCAGTTAGTCACCAACCCGCCCTACGGCGAGCGGCTGCTGGAGCGGCAGGAGGCGGAAGCGCTGTACCGCGGCTTTGGCCGTGCGTGGCGGACGCTGCCGGAGGGGTGGCGGACGCTGGTGCTGTCCAGCCACACCGAATTCGAGCGGTGCTTCGGCAAACAGGCGGACAAGAAGCGGAAGCTGTACAACGGCATGATCAAATGCGACGTGTTCATGTACGGGAAGAAGCTGTAATTGTCTTAAAGAACGGTAAGTTTATAATTTGTTCACCCACTGTTACACGACATTTGGTACAATCATTTTCATCACTTCTAAGGAGGCGGCGGTGTGAAGCACATTTTCATCATCAACCCCACGGCAGGCAAGGCGGACAGTCGCCAGCGCATTTATGATATGGCGGACGAGCTGCGGCAGCGCCACGGGCTGGATGTGCAGTGCATCCTGACGAAAAAGCAGGGTCACGCCACGGAGCTGACGGACAGGCTGTGCCGCAGCGGGGAAGAGCTGCGGTTTTACGCCTGCGGCGGTGACGGCACCGTCAACGAGGTGGCCAACGGCATTTTAGGCTACGACAACGCCGCCATGACCGTCATTCCCGTTGGCACCGGCAACGATTTCCTCAAGAATTTCGGTGACGATGCCGCTAAATTCACCGACGCGGAAAACCTGTGGGACGGCCCTCAGTTCCCGCTGGACGTCATCGACGTCAATGGCCGCGCCGCGCTGACCATCGCCTGCTCCGGCATCGACGCGAAGGTGGCCAAGGACGTACATAAATACAGCGAAAGCCCCCTGCTGGACGGCAAGACCAGCTACGTCTACGCGCTGGCGGTGAACTTCCTCTTTCAGAAATTCACCTCCCACTGGACGGTGTCGCTGGACGGCGCCGCCGTCACCGGCGACTGGTCGCTGGTATCGGTGTGCAATGGCCGCTACTACGGCGGCGGCTTCATGCCGGTGGGCGAGGCACGGATGGACGACGGCGTATTGAACACGCTGGTGGTGAAGGCGGTGAACCGCGCCACATTCCTCAAGTTCATCGGCCCCTACTCCCGCGGCGAACACCACAAGTTCCCTGACTACGCCTACGTCTCCACCGCCAAGGTCATCCGCATCACGTCGGAGAAGGACGACATTGTGACGTGTCTCGACGGCGAGTGCGTCACCAACCACGATGTGACCATCAGGCTCCACGACAAGAAGCTGAACTTCTTCGGCCCTCAGGGCTGCTCCTGCAACAAGACGGCTAAATAAAAAAGAACGCCCACGGGCGTTCTTTTTTTGCGCTTATCTCAGAAATCCAGCGGCGTTCTGACGCAGATCTCTCTGATCTTGGCTTGCAGCGCCTTCAAATCCTCGAAGGCCTCCGGCTTTTTGCGGGGGTCGCGGAGGAGGGCGGCGGGGTGGAACATGGCCATCATCAGACAGCCGTCCTTTTCAAAGAACTGGCCGTGCTCCAGCGTGATCTTGAAGTCGGGGCGGATCAGCTCCATGGCACTGATCCTGCCGAGACAGACGATGATCTTCGGCCGCATCAGCGCCCGCTGCCGCTGCAAAAAGCCCTTGCAGGCGTCTTTTTCCGTGTTCATAGGGTCGCGGTTTTCCGGCGGGCGGCACTTGATGGAGTTGGTGATGTAAATGCGGCTTCTGTCCAGCCCGATCATGGCCAGCATATCGTCCAGCAGCTTGCCGCCCCGCCCCACGAAGGGCTCGCCCTGAATGTCCTCGTTGGCGCCGGGGGCTTCACCGATGAACATGACCTCCGCGTCCTCGCGGCCTACGCCGAACACCACGTTTTGCCGCGTCTCCGCCAGCGTACAGGCGCGGCAGTTCAAACACTCCTGCCGCAGCTTATCCCATTCTTTCATCTCTGCGCTCCTTTTCTCAGCCCAGCTTGTCCATGAGCCACGTCTCGATGTCCTGCTCCACCTGCTGGCGCTGCGATTTTTCGTTGAGTATCTCGTGGCGCAGTCCCGCGTACAGCTTCACCGTACAGTCCCGCACGCCGGCAGCGCGGAACGCCTCGGCGCTCTGCACCACGCCCTTGCCCAGTGCGCCCACCGGATCCTTGTCGCCGGACACGAACAGTACCGGCGTGTCCTTGTCCATCCGCCGCAGGTTGCTCTGCCGCTGGTTGAACCGCAGTCCCCGCAGCATTTCGCGGAACAGCCCCACGGTGGTGTCGCCGCCGCAGAGGGGGTCAGCGATGTACGCGTCCACGTTTTCCTCGTCGGCGGAGATCCAGTCCACACTGGTGCGGGTGGGGGCGAAGGTCTTGTTATACGCGCCGAAAGCCAGCTCCGTGACAAAATCGCTGGTGGCGCTGTCGCCCCGCAGCGCGATAATGCCGTCTGCCAGCGCCAGACCGCCGGTCAGCACCGCTCTCGGCTGCCAGCCGGTGCCCATCAGCACCGCCGCCTTCACCGTGCCCGGGTAGCGGATGAGATAGGTGCGGGTGAGGAACGAGCCCATGCTGTGTCCCATGATGCACAGCGGCACATCGGGATAGCGCTGCCGCAGCCGCTGGTGCAGCACATAGATGTCGTCCACCACCGTGTTCCAGGTGTTGCCCTTGCCGAAATACACCGGCGTGCCGCCCTCGGGAATGGACAGGCCGTGCCCCAAATGGTCGTGACCCGCCACCACGATGCCCTGCTCATTGAGCTGACGGGCGAACCAGTCGTACCGCCCGATGTACTCCGCTACGCCGTGACAGACCTGCAATACCGCCTTGACCGGTCTGTCCGCCGGTTCCCACGCCATTCCGTGGAGCTGTGTCCGGCCATCGCTGGAGAGAAAGGTGAACTCTGACAAATTTGTCATGGTATCTTGGCTCCCTTCATGATATAATAGGGGAAAGTCATCATTTCCCACTCCCTATATTTTCCATAAGGGGAGTATACCACAAAAAATTCAAAAAGAAAAGAGGAACCGCCATGTCCGGTCACATCTTAGCGCTCGATCAGGGCACCACCAGCTCACGCGCCATCGTCTTTGACCGGCAGGGGCAGATCGTGTCCCTGTCCCAGCACCCCTTTACCCAGCACTATCCCCGTTCCGGCTGGGTGGAACACGACCCCATGGAGATATGGGACACGGAGCGCCGCGCCGCTGCCGAGGCCGTCGCCGCGCTGAAAGAGGGGGACATTGCGGGCATCGGCGTCACCAACCAGCGGGAGACCACCATCGTGTGGGACAAGCGCACCGGTGAGCCGGTGTACAACGCCATCGTGTGGCAGTGCCGCCGCACGGCGGAGCTGTGCGAGGAATTGAAGCGCCGCGGCTTGGAGGAGCGCATCCGCAGCGCCACCGGCCTGCTCATCGACGCCTACTTCTCCGGCAGCAAGATCCGCTGGATACTGGACAACGTGCCCGGGGTGCGCCAGCGGGCGGAAAAGGGCGAGGTGCTGTTCGGCACGGTGGAGACGTGGCTTATATGGCAGCTTACCGGTGCCCACGTCACCGACTACTCCAACGCCAGCCGCACCATGCTCTTCGACATCCACCGTCTCTGCTGGGACGAGGAGCTGTGCGGCATCATGGGCGTGCCGCTGGCCATGCTGCCCAAGCCGGTGGGCAACAGCGAGGTCTACGGCACGGTGAAGGCGGGTATCGAGGGACTTGAAAAGCTGGCGGGCGTGCCGGTGTGCGGCGCGGCAGGCGATCAGCAGTCGGCGCTGTTCGGCCAGACCTGCTTCGCCCCGGGCGAGGCGAAAAACACCTACGGCACCGGCTGCTTCACGCTGATGAACATCGGCGCAAGCCCCGTTCGCAGCCGCGCCGGACTGGTCAGCTCCGTGGCATGGCAATTGAACGGCGAGACCACTTACGCGCTGGAGGGCAGCGTCTTTAACGGCGGCAGCACCATCCAGTGGCTGCGGGACGAGCTGAAGATCATCTCCTCCGCGCCGGAGATCAACACGCTGGCGGCCACGGTGCCGGACAGCGGCGGCGTGGTGGTGGTGCCGGCCTTTACCGGTCTCGGTGCGCCCTACTGGGATATGTACGCCCGCGGCGCGATTCTGGGCATTACGCGGGGCACAGGGCGGGGTCATATCGCAAGAGCGGTGCTGGAGTGCATCGCCTTGCAGGTCACCGACCTGATGATGGCCATGCGGCAGGATGCAGGGCGTGACATCACGCTGCTGCGTGCCGACGGCGGCGCCAGCGTGTCGGATATCCTGCTGCAAATGCAGGCCGACCTGCTGCGGATTCCGGTGGACAGGCCGGAGATGGTGGAGACCACCGCCTTCGGCGCGGCGGCGCTGGCGGGACTGTGCTGCGGCGTGTGGCAGACCACCGACGAGCTGCGCGATCTCCGCCGCAGCCAGCAGGTGTTCCTCCCCCAGCGGCCGCAGGCCGACTGCGACGCGGATTACCGTATATGGAAACGTGCCGTGTCCCGTGCGGCGGACTGGATAGAGCATTAAAGTGCAAAAAAAGAGACCCCGAGGGGTCTCTTTTTTTATGCGTTACTTGGCCTGCGTCTCGCAGTACAGGCAGCGGTAGACCCGCTTTTCGGGGTCGGTGAGGACGAACTCCTGCGTCAGCTCCTGCTCCACCGAGGTGATGCAGCGGGGGTTCTTGCATTTCAGCACGCCGCGAATGCGCTCCGGCAGCTTCAGGCTGCGCTTTTCCGCCAGCTTGCTGTCGCGGATGATGTTGACGGTGATGCTGGGGTCCACATAGCCCAGCAGATCCCAGTCCAGATCCATCTCGCGGTCGATCTTGATGATGTCCTTCCGCCCCAGTTTGCCGCTGGTGACGTTTTTCAGAATGGCCACGGTGCAGTCCAGCTTGTCAAGACCCAGGATGCCGTACAGCTCCATGGCCTTGCCGGCGGAGATGTGGTCGATGACGATACCGTTGTGGATAGAGTCGATAATCATAAGTGTCTCCCTCCCTTTCTCACTGGATGCCCAGCAGCTTCAAGATCAGCGCCATGCGGATGTACTTGCCGTACTGCACCTGCTTGAAGTAGCAGGCGCGGGGATCATCGTCCACCGCCACGGAGATTTCGTTGACGCGGGGCAGCGGGTGAAGGATACGCATATCCGGCTTGGCGTTTTTCAGCTTGTCGGGGGTGAGAATGTAGCTGTCCTTCAAGCGGAGGTAGTCCTCCTCGTTGAAGAACCGCTCCCGCTGTACGCGGGTCATGTACAGGATGTCCAGATCCGGCATGACGGCTTCCAGATCGGTGGACTGGGTGTAGGGGATGCCCGGGTTCTTGATGTACTGCTCCTTGACGTAGCGGGGCAGCTTCAACTCCTCGGGGGAGATGAGAACGAAGCGGATACCGGCATAGCGGCTCATGGCGGCCACCAGCGAGTGTACCGTTCTGCCGAATTTCAGGTCGCCGCACAGACCGATGGTGAGGTGGTCGAACCGCCCCTTCTCCCGATGGATGGTCAGCAGGTCGGTCAGGGTCTGCGTGGGGTGGTTGTGGCCACCGTCACCGGCGTTGATGACGGGTACCAGCGAGCGGCGGGAGGCCACCAGCGGTGCGCCCTCCTTGGGGTGGCGCATGGCGATGATGTCGCTGTAACAGCTCACCGTCTGAATGGTGTCGGCCACGCTCTCGCCCTTGGCGGCGGAGGAACTCTTGGCCTCGGAGAAGCCCAGCACCTTGCCGCCCAGCGACAGCATGGCGCTTTCAAAGCTCAGTCGGGTGCGGGTGGAGGGCTCGAAGAACAGCGTGGCCAAAATCTTGCCGTCGCACTTGTGGGCGTAGTCGGCAGGGTGGTCGATGATGTCACAGGCGGTATGTACCAGCTCCATGATCTCATCAGTGCTGAGCTGCATAATGTCGATCAGATTTCTTTCCATAGTTACGCATTACCTCCCTTGTGGATCCAGCTCTCGTCGGAGGGGTTGTCGCGGAACGCCAGCAGACGCGCCACGTCGCCCTCGGTGATGTAGCCCTCCTGTGCGGCGATAGGTGCCAGCGTGTCGAGATCAGTCAGGCTGACGTGGGGTACATTGGCCGCTGCCATGCGGTCGATGCCCTTTTTCATGCCGTAGGTGAAGATGCTCACCACGCCCAGCACGTCGGCACCGGCCTCCCGCAGAGCGGCCACGGTGTCCAGCACGCTGCCGCCGGTGGAGATCAGGTCCTCGATGACCACCACCTTCTGTCCCTTTTCCAGCTTGCCCTCGATCTGATTCTGGCGGCCATGGTCTTTGCTGCCGGAGCGGACGTAGCCCATAGGCAAGCCCATCAGATGGGCGGCGATGGCGGCGTGGGCGATGCCCGCCGTGGCGGTGCCCATCAGCACCTCTGCCGTGGGGTAGACGCGGCGCACCGTGTCGGCAATGGCCTGCTCCACCACCGTGCGGACGGCGGGAGCGGTGAGGATGAGACGGTTGTCACAGTAGATGGGGCTCTTGATGCCGCTGGCCCAGGTGAAGGGCTCCTGCGGCCGCAGGAACACCGCGCCGATGGACAGCAGCCCCTTGGCCACGTTGACGGAAATATCCATAAGCAATTATCCTCCTTGCTGAAATTAACCTAAGAATTCGGCTCTGCACCGGCGATAGGCCGCCACAGGGTCGTCGGCCTGGGTGATGGGACGGCCAACCACGATGTAGTCGGAGCCCAGTTCTCTGGCCTTGGCGGGGGTGGTGACACGCTTCTGATCGCCTGCGTCGCCGCCGGCGAAGCGGACACCCGGCGTGACGGTGAGGAATTTCTCACCGCAGCGGCCATGAATGGCACCGGCTTCCAGCGGGGAGCAGACCACACCGTCCAGCCCCGCATGAGCGGCACAGGCGGCGTAGTGCAGCACCACGTCGGTGATGGGCTCGCGGATCAGCAACTCCTTCTCCATCCGCTCCTGATCGGTGGAGGTAAGCTGGGTGACGGCGATGAGCAGGGGGCGGCTGCCGTCGGGACGGGTCAGACCCTCCAGCGCGGCGGTCATCATGGCCTCGGTACCGGCGGCGTGGAGGTTCACAATGTCCACATCCAGCGCGCTGAGGGCGGCCATGGCCTTCTTCACGGTGTTGGGAATGTCGTGGAGCTTCAGGTCGAGGAAGATCTTATGACCTCGTGCCCGAATCTCCCGCACGATGGACGGCCCCTCGGCGTAGAACAGCTCCATGCCGATCTTCACAAAGGGCTTCTCCTCCGTGAAGGTGTCCAGAAAAGCCAGCGTTTTGGCGGCGCTGTCGAAATCCAGCGCGATGATGACGTCTTTACCCATGGTGTGCTCCTCCTATAATGTCGTTTAAGTTGTCGATTCCGTACTGTGCCATGACGCGGGGCAGCTCGTCGATGATCCGGCGGCAGACCAGCGGGTCGGTGAGGTTGGCCGCGCCGATGCCTACGGCGGTAGCCCCCGCCAGCATCATCTCGATGACGTCCTCCGTGGTGGACACGCCGCCCATGCCCACAATGGGGATGGACACCGCATCGTAGACCTGATAGACCATCCGCAGCGCCAGCGGCAGCATGGCGGGGCCGGACATACCGCCGGTGACGTTGCCCAGCAACGGCTGGCGGCGCTTTAAGTCAATACGCATACCAGGCAGCGTGTTGATAAGGCTGACACCGTCAGCACCGGCACCCTCACAGGCTTTCGCCACTTCTGCGATGCTCAGCGCCGTGGGGCTGAGCTTCAGAATAATGGGTTTCTTCGTTACGGCGCGGACGGCTTTCGTCACCGCCTCCGCCGCTTTCGGCTCTGCGCCGAAGGCAGCACCGCCGCCGTGGACGTTGGGGCAGGAGATGTTGACCTCAATCCAGCCGATCTGCTCCTGACCGTCCAGCTTTTCGCAGACATCCGCGTATTCCTCAATGGAAAAGCCGCTGACATTGGCCATCACCGGCTTGTGGAAGATTTCTCTCAGGCGGGGCAGCTCCTTTTCGATGACCGCGTCCACCCCGGGGTTTTGCAGCCCCACCGCGTTGAGCATACCGCCGGTGAACTCGGCGATACGGGGGCGGGGATTGCCGTAGCGGGGCTCACGGGTGGTGCCCTTGAAGGAGAAGGTGCCGAGGCAGTTGATGTCGTACACCTCCGCAAACTCCTGCCCGTAGCCGAAAGTACCGCTGGCGGGGATGAGGGGGTTGTCCAGCTCGATGCCGCACAGCGTCACGCGGGTGTTCACCATACGATCTCCTCCTTTCGCAGCACGGGGCCGTCCTTGCAGATGCGCTTGTTGCCGTATTTCGTCTGGCAGGTGCAGCCCATGCAGGCGCCGAAGCCGCAGCCCATCCGCTCCTCAAAGCTGAACTGTCCGTCGCTGCGGCAGTGGTCGTACACCGCCCGCAGCATGGCCTCGGGGCCGCAGGTGTAGAGGTGGCTGTACGCCGCCACGGTGTCCATGCCATCGGTGACCAGCCCCTTCTTACCGGCGCTGCCGTCGGCGGTGAGGACGATGACCTCCGCACCCAGCTGCCGCAGCTCGTCGGCCAAAAAGATGTCCTCGGCGCGGTTGTAGCCCAGCACCGCCGTCACCTGCTTGCCTGCCGCTATAAGGCGCTTGGCAAGGCCGTAGAGCGGCGGAATGCCTACGCCGCCGCCTACCAGCAGGGGATGGTGGCCGCTCAGAGCCGTATCGTAGCCGTTTCCAAGGCCGGTGAGCACGTCCAGCGTGTCACCCGCCGTCAGGTGGGTCATGCTCTCGGTGCCGTGTCCCAGCACCTTGTAGATCAGCGTCAGCGTCCCCTCGTCCCAGTCGCATACGGAGATGGGACGGCGGAGGAAGTAGCCCGCCAGCTTCAAATTGACGAACTGCCCGGGGGCAGTGATGGCGGAGGTGTCGCCCGCCAGACACAGCCGGTAGATACCGGCGGCCAGCGGCCGATTTTCCGTTACGGTGAATGTGGTCTGGTTCATGCGTCCTCCTTTTTGACCAGCGTGCCGTCGTTCCACGCGATCTGTCCGCCCTGCACCGTCAGCACGCAGCGGCCATAGACTTCATGGCCGGCGAAGGGCGTGGCGCGTCCCATGGTCTGGAACTGGGTGGGGTCGATGGTGTAGCAGTCGTTCAGATCGAATACGGTAAAGTCGTCCCCCGCCGGAATCCCAAACCGGCGGCAGGGCGCGTCGTGTAAAAGCTCCATCAGTCGGGCAAAGGAGATAACGCCGGTTTTCACCAGTCCGGTGTACAGCAGCGGGAAGGCCGTCTCCAGCCCCACCACGCCCATGGCGCTCTTTTCCAGCCCACGGCCTTTTTCTTCATCGCTGTGGGGCGCGTGGTCGGTGGCGATCATGTCGATGGTGCCGTCCGCCAGCCCCTCCAGCAGCGCTTCACGGTCGGCGGCGCTCCGCAGCGGCGGGTTCATCTTGAACCGGCCGTCCTCCTGCAAGTCGTTCTCGTCCAGCAGCAGGTAGTGGGGTGCCGTCTCGCAGGTGATGTCCACGCCCTCCGCCTTGGCCTTGCGGATGAGGGCGACGCTCTCCTTGGTGGAGATGTGGCAGACGTGGTAGCCGCAGCCGGTCTCCCGCGCCAGCCGGATGTCCCGCTCAATAGGCCGCCACTCGCTCTCGGAGCAGATCCCCCGATGGCCGTGGGCGGCGGCGTAAGCGCCGTCGTGGATGTAGCCGCCGCGGAGCAAGCTGTTGTCCTCGCAGTGGGCGACGATGAGCTTGCCCCACTTCCTGGCCTCCACCATGGCCTGACGCATCCTGTCCTCGCTCTGCACGCCTCGCCCATCGTCGGAAAAGGCCGCTACATAGGGCGCCAGCGCCGCCATGTCGCTGAGAGCTTCGCCCTTTTCGCCCATCGTGATGGCGCCGTAGGGCAGCACCTGCACCACCGCGTCACGCCGGATGATGTCCCGCTGGAGCTGCAAGTGTTCCAGCGTGTCGGGCACCGGATTCAGGTTGGGCATGGTGCATACGGCGGTGTAGCCGCCGCGGGCGGCCGCCAGTGTGCCGGTGCGGATGGTCTCCTTATAAGAAAAGCCTGGTTCGCGAAGATGTACATGGACATCAACGAAACCAGGCAATACCACAAAAGAAGAAGCGTCCACCTCCACGGTGGAAACACCACGGCCACAGGAAACAGCAACATCGCCGCCGACAAAAGCACCTCGGCGGAACACCTGCGCGTTTTTCAGCTTCACGGTCACAGCTTATCTCCCCTTTATCTCTATATCTTAATCAGTCTACCATGCCCGCCCCGCCTTGTCAAGAAAAACCCCTGCCACCGTGGCAGAGGTTTTTTGGTGATTTTGCTACGCAAAAGTTCCGTCGGGGAAGTGTTCCAGCACCCAGCGGCGGACGTGCTCCACGAAGATGCGGGTGCTGTTGGACATGGCGTTCCTGTCCTTGACGCAGATACCGATGTTGCGGTAGAAGGGGTGGGGCAGGGAGCTGACTGCCAGCGGATAGGCGCACTTGTGGAGCATCAGCTCCTCCATCACGCTGATGCCCAGCCCCTCCGATACCATGGCCAGCGTGGTCTGATCCTGCTGCACTAAATACTGGATGCGGGGCTTTACGCCGTAGGTGTCGAAAATGGCCTGTATCTCGTAGTCGTCGCCCTCGTCCAGCAG
>CAZTHY010000022.1:0-11528 GCA_964613205.1 uncultured Oscillospiraceae bacterium | reverse complement strand
AATCGTGTTGTCGTCAAAAGCGGCACGAGGGTTCGAATCCCTCCCACTGCGCCATGAAAAGAGTTCCTTTTGCCTTTGGCAAAAGGAACTCTTTTCAATGATATCCGTTCCCTGCGGTCACGGATGATATAGCTGACGCTATGATATCTGCTGCGCAGATGATATACGCTTCGCGTATGTGGGGAACCGCTCATCACTCGCAAAACCCTCCCCATCCTGTGGATGGGGAGGGTTTTGCTGGCACTTCAGTGCAGCTTGGCTCTTACGCAGGTCCAGGCGGTGTCTACGGTGCCGCCGAGACGCTCCATGGCCTTGCCCACCGGCGTGCGGCGGAGCTTTTTGGGACACGCCGTGTCCATCATGGCACCGGCCACCAGGCCGACGCACACGCCGCCTACAAAGGCAGGTAGCTTCATATTTCATCCACTCCTTTTTCGTCCACCGTCAGTTTGCCCCGCCGCCGCAAAAAAACGCGCCGGTTTCCTTGCCAAATGGTGGTGGTTTGGGTTATAATATAGGGTAATATATTTTACGCAAGGAGAATCGCTATGTCTCTTACCGAATTGAACAGCCGTATCCGCGCTAAAAAGACGCCGCTGGCGCTGACGCTGGCACCGGAAATTGACCGGCTGAACCCGAAAATTTTGAAAAACTTCACCGATATGTTCGGTGACGTACCTATGGCGCGGGCGGAGGCGCTGCGCTACCACGGCACCCAGCTATTGGACGCGGCGGCGGAGCGGCTGCCCGCCGTGGTGCTCAGCGGTGAGCACTATCTCTCCTGCGGCATGATGGGCGCCGACGTGTTGTGCAACCTCATCACCGCCGCCCACGCCAAGGGGCTGTACGTCATTCTGGACGTGAACACCGCCCAGCCCGCCCTGTGGAAGGAGTACGGTGCCGACGCCATCACCGTCTGCCCCTATGCGGGACAGGACTGTCTCCAAGCGGGCGAGGACTGTCTGCCCATCGCCGCCGTCCGCACCGGCAATCCCTCCGGAGGCGAAACCCAGTCGCTGCTGGCCGGTGACCGGCCGCTGTGGCTGGCACTGTCGGAGCAGATGGCACGGCGGGGCGGCGCGCTGAGCGTAGCCACCGGATACAGCCTGGACGTGCGGGATGTCCGCCGCCGGTGTCCCGATGCTTTTTTGCTGCTGCCCTGCTGCGACGGCGAAAACGCCGTCCCCGCCTTTGACGACTTCGGCCACGGCGCACTGCTGACCGACGACACGCTTCAGTACGCCGCCGATGCCGCCGGTGCCATGGACGATGCCGTGAAGGCGCTGAAAAAGTGGGTGACGGTGGTATGACCCGCATCTATCTTGTGCGCCACGGCGAGGCGGAGGGCAACCTGTACCGTATCGCCCACGGCCAGTATAACGGGCTTCTCACCGATCGGGGCTATGAGCAGCTAAAGGTCTTAAAGCGCCGGTTTGACAACGTACACATCGACGCGGTGTACAGCAGCGACCTGTTCCGCGCCCGCACCACCGCCCGCGCCGTCTATGAGCCGAAGGGACTGGAAGTGCGCTTGGAGCCGGCCTTTCGGGAGATCCACATGGGCATCTGGGAGGGGCACATCTGGCAGGAGCTGAACACCGTCTACGAAGAGCAGATGTTTTACTTCAACCGCCAGCTGGACAAGTTCCACGTAGAGGGCAGCGAGACCGCCCAGCAGGTGCTGGATCGGTACATCCCCGCCCTGCGCCGTGTGGCGGAGGAGCACGACGGCCAGACGGTGGCCGTATTCAGCCACGGCGCCGCCATGCGGATGGTGCTGGGGACGCTGAACGGCCTGCCCCTTTCCGAAGTGGGCGAGACGCCCCACGGCGACAACACCGCCGTATCGCTGCTGGAATACGACGGCGGCACGTTCCGCGTGGTGTATCAGAACGACAACAGCCATCAGGTGGAGGCGGGGCTGTCCACCTTCGCCAAGCAGAGCTGGTGGCGGGACAAGCGGATGATGAGCGGCGGCCAGTACTACCGCCCCATGGACGAGGACACCGCCCGCCGTTTTGACGTGCCGGAGGGCGGTGAGCGTATCGCCGTGTGGTTTGAGGACAGGCCGGTAGGCGCGCTGGCGCTGCTGCCGGAAAAGGACACCGCCGCCGGCTGGATCGGCTACTACTGGCTGGAACCGGCCATGCGGGGACGGAACTACGGCATTCCCCCGCTGGGTCAGGCGGTGCAGTACTACCGCGCCAGGGGCATCGACCGGCTGCGGCTGGAATGCGATGACGAAAAGACGCGGGGCTTCTTCGCCCACTACGGCTTCTACCCGTTGGAGGGCAGCGTGATGGAGAAATACATCGGCTACGAGCCGAGGGAGATCGTATGGTAAAGGGAACGGAATTTTTGCCGGTATCGCGGGAGGAAATGATCGACCGCGGCTGGTATTACTACGACTTTTTGGTGGTGACGGCGGACGGCTACATCGACCACCCCAGCTTCGGCACCACCCTCATCGCCCGACTGCTGGAATCCAAGGGCTACCGCGTAGCGCTGCTGCCCCAGCCGGACTGGAAAACGGCGGAGGATTTCCGCGCCATGGGCAAGCCCCGCTATGGGGTGCTGATCGGCGGCGGCAATCTGGACTCCATGGTGGCGCACTACACGGTGGCCAAGCGCCGCCGCACCCGCGATCTGTACAGCGAGGGCGGCGCCATGGGCAAGCGTCCCGACCGGCCTACCATCGTCTACGCCAATCGGGCGAGGGAGGCGTTTCCCGACACGCCTATCGTCATCGGCGGACTGGAAGCGTCGCTGCGGCGGTACGCCCACTACGACTACTGGGACGACGCGGTGCGGCGCAGCATCCTCTTTGACGCACCGGCCGATCTGCTGGTGTACGGCATGGGGGAGAGCGCCACGGTGGAGATCGCCCGCCGCTTGGCCAAGAAAGTCCCCATCCACGACATCACCGACGTGGCCGGTACGGCCTACATCACCGGCGAGGTGGGTGAACTGAAATTCCATCGCGCCGACTGCCCCTCCTTTGAGGAGGTGCGGGACGACAAGACCGCCTACGCCCGCGCTACGAAGATACAGTACGACGAGCACGACCCCGTTCGGGGCTGCGCCGTATTGCAGCCCTGTCAGGGCAAGACGCTGGTGGTAAATCCCCCTGCCCGTCCCCTGCGGCGGGAAGAGCTGGATGCGCTGTACGCCCTGCCCTACACGCGGGAGGTCCACCCCATGTACACCGGCGGCATCCCCGCCATCGAGGAAGTGCGCTTTTCCATCACCCACAACCGCGGGTGCTTCGGCGGGTGCAACTTCTGCGCGCTGGCCTTCCATCAGGGGCGGATGGTCACCAGCCGCTCCATCGAATCGGTGGTGGAGGAGGCGGAGCTGCTGACCCACGACCCCCTGTTCAAGGGCTACATCCACGATGTGGGCGGCCCCAGTGCCAACTTCCGCCACACCAGCTGCCAAAAGCAGAAGCGGTGCGGTATGTGCAAAAACAGGAGCTGCCTCGCCCCTGAGCCCTGTCCCAATCTGGATGCCGACCACTCGGAGTACACGGAGCTGCTGCGGCGGCTGCGGGAGATACCGAAGATCAAGAAGGTGTTCGTCCGCTCCGGCATCCGCTACGACTATATGCTGCAGGACAAGGACCGGAATCAGACCTTCTTCCGCGAACTGGTGAACCACCACATTTCGGGACAGCTGAAAGTCGCGCCGGAACACTGCGTCAGCTCGGTGCTGGACTACATGGGCAAGCCCCACTTTGACGTATTCGAGAAGTTCTGGCGGCAGTACCGGAAGCTGAACGAGGAGCGGGGCACGGAACAGTACCTCGTCCCCTACCTGATGTCCAGCCACCCGGGCTGCACCCTCAGTGACGCGGTGGAGCTGGCGGAGTTCCTCCACCGGTCAGGCCGTGTGCCGGAGCAGGTGCAGGACTTCTACCCCACTCCCGGGACGCTGTCCACCTGTATGTACTACACCGGCATTGATCCCCGCACCATGGAGCCGGTGTATGTGGCGCGGGACGCCAAGGACAAGGCCATGCAGCGGGCGCTGCTGCAATGGTCGAGACCGGAAAAGCGGGCGCTGGTCATCGAGGCGCTGGAGCAGACAGGCCGCACCGACCTCATCGGCTACGACAAGCGGTGTCTCCTGCGGCCGCAGAAGGGCGAGCCCTACGGCCAGCCGCCGGAGAAGCCGGAAAAACCCGACCGGAAGGAGCAGCGGGACGCCAAACGCACCAACAATCGTAACCGCCGCGAGACCACCGGCAACCGTGGCCGCCGCGGTACACCTACCGCCAAGCAGCCGGTGCAGAAGGGAAAAATGTCGCCCCGCAAAAAGGCGGCCTTCGCCAAAAAGCGGCAGGGCAAATAAAAGCAGCCATAAAAAAACGACCTTCCTCGGAAGGTCGTTTTTTTGTCTTTACCAGCTTTTCTCCACCGTCAGCACGTTGCGGCCATCGGTGTACTCATATTTAAGCACGTCCATGGACTTCTTCACCATGAAGATGCCCAGTCCGCCGGTGCCACGTTCCTCGGCGGAGAGTGTCACGTCGGGATCGTCCCGCTGGGTGGGGTCGTAGGGGGTGCCGTTGTCCATAAAACGGTACACGATGCGGCTGTCGGTGACGGTGCAGTCCACCTCCGCCTCCGTAGCGCCGCTGTATCGGGCGATGTTGGAGAACAGCTCGTCGGCGGCGATGTTCACCTGCGCGATGACCTTCATGGGTGCATCGTGGGCGGAAAGGGCTTCCTCGAAGAAGTCACACACGGCGGGGACGCTGTCCATCTCCGGCGGGATGGTCAGGCGGCGGCTGTCCTTGGCCACAGGGCAGCGCAGCAGCGACAGCATGGTGATGTCATCAAACTGGGGCGCTTCGCCTACGAAGCGGTCGATGTCCGCCTTGACGGCGTGGAGCAGCGTTTCGGGGTGGCCGCTGCCGCTTTCGTTGAGGGCATTCAGCATCCGGTCGGTGCCGTAGAGGACGTTCTGCGCGTCGGTAGCCTCCGCCACACCGTCGGTGTAGACGAACAGCGTGTCGCCCTCCTCCAGCTTCAGCTCATACTCCCGATAGCGGGAATTCTCCATACCCGCCAGCACGAAGCCGTGGCGGTCGCGCACCAGCTCAAAGGTGCCGTCACCGTGGCGCAGCGCGGGGTATTCGTGTCCGGCGTTGGCGGCGGTCAGCTTGCCGGTGGAAATTTCGTAGATGCCCAGCCAGGCGGTGACGAACATCTCCGCCTCGTTGTTCTCGCAGAGCTGGTTGTTCACCTTTTCCAGCACGTCTTTCGGGGAAAGGCCGGTCTGGGCGGCGTTTTTCAGCAGCGTCTTGGCGATGACCATGAACAGCGCCGCCGGTACGCCCTTACCGGACACGTCGGCGATGACCAGCGCCAGATGGTCGTCGTCCACCAGGAAGAAATCGTAAAAGTCGCCGCCCACCTCCTTGGCGGGGGTCATGGAGGCGTAGATCTCGAACTCCTCCCGCCCGGGGAAGGCGGGGAAGATACGGGGCAGCATATCCGCCTGAATTTGGGTGGCCACGTTCAGCTCCGCGCCGATGCGCTCCTTCTCCGCCGTCGCCTGCCGGAAATCACGCAGGTAGGAGATCACGTCCTGCTCCATGCGGCGGAACGCGTCGGTAAGCTGCTCCACCTCGTCACCGGTGTGGATGTCCGGCACATTGACGGTGGCGGTGCCGGCGGCCAACTCCTCGGCGTTGTTCTGAATGAACGCACCGGTGGCATCCGTCAGCAGTCGGATGGGCATACTGACCTGCCGCCGCACCACGATGAGGGAGACCAGCACGAAGGCCACCGTCATGGCCGTCAGCAGCGCCGCAATGACCAGCAGAAAGCTCTGCCGCGTCTCCATCACGTCGTTCATGCTGATGTCGGCCATCACATAGCCCGCCATGGTGCCGTCCTCGTGGAGCACCGGTGTCATGGCGGTCATCTGCCAGCCGAAGCTGGCGTCCTGCTGGACGATGGGGGCTACGTCACGCCCCGCCAGCAGGTTGTCCAGATTGGCGGCAAAGTCCCCCACCAGCTCCACATAGGAGCCAAGGGCGCAGTAGCCGCCGTCGGTATAAGCGCCGCTGTCGCTGTACTCCATGTCGGAGTCGAACAGGAACGTGACGCCGGTGCCGTGGGGACGGACGACATAGAGGTACTCCACGTCGTTGCTCTCCACCAGGTCGCGGATGAAGCTCTGGGTGGTGTAGTAATCCTCGTCCATCTCGCCGGTTTCAAAGTAGCGATCCAGCGCGTCGGCATCCAGCTGCCCCTCCAGCGTCCGCACCAGATTGGTGCCAAGGCGCTGGTAGTACTCCGTCATGGTGTCGCTGAACATCCGGTAGCTGACCAGCAGCGCCGCCGCACTCAGCAGCACGCCCAGCGCCACGATAAGCACCGTCAGCTTCTTGCCCAGCGAAAACCGTATTTTCTGCTTCATGGCCGCGCCCTCCTTGTACGTCTTATATCCGCACCACCAGCGTGTTGAAGCCGGCGTAGCGGCGGTAGAAAAATTCCTTTGCCTTCTTTTTGATCATTTTAAGGCCGAGGGCGTCCAGTCCCTTGCCCTCCATCAGCTCAATGTCGTCGGTGTCCAGCTCGAAGGGGTTAAACGGCTCCTCTGCGTTGTCCCGCAGGTGGATGGTGATGGTGCTGTCGTCATGGGGGACGATGGTAAACTGGATATAGCCGTCCCTGTGGGCGAAGGAGCGGTTCAGGATGACACCGCAGATCTCCTCCACTGCCACGGCGGCAAAGTAGCTCTGGGTGGGGCTGGCCTCGATGCGCTCCATGTAGCCCTCCACCTCGGCGGCCACCGCCCCGGGGTCGGCGCTGCGGCTGTCCAAAAAGGCGGTGAACACGTCGCTGTCGTCCTCGGTGAGGTACGTCCACGTCCCACGGTGGTGGTTATACGCCCACATGGTCAGCAGCGTGGCGGCCTCCATAGCGGGATAGACCCACCAAAAAGTGTCCACACCCATCCGGCCGAACACCACGCCGAACAGCAGGAAGTAGACGAACGAGCGCAGCGTGAACAGGAAATAGCTGACGCCCTCCTGTCCCAGCGCCTGATAGTAATAGGTCAGGATCATGTTGACGCTGGAGGGCAGCAGACACACGGCGTAGATGCGGATGGCCACCGCGCCCATAGCCAATTCCTCGGCAGAGCGCAGGCCGAAGCCGAAGCCGATCCACTCCGGCACGCCCAGCAGCAGCGCCATCAACAGCACGTCCACCACCAGCGCCACAACGAAGGACTGGCGCAGCGTACAGAGGATATTCCCCCGATTCCGCTCCCCGTGGAAGGTGCTGACCATAGGCTGCAAGGCCATGCTGACGGCATCGTACACGGAGGCCGCCACCAGCGACACGTTAAAGACGATGCCGAACACCGCCACGGCCAGCTCGCCGCCGGCGGCCATCAGCAGCCGGTTGCACACCAAAATGGTGACGAACTGGTAGACGTACTGCACCGACGTGGCAAAGCCTGTCCGGAACGACTGCCAAATGGCGTTGAAGTCGATCTTCGGCAGCCGGAAGCGGAGGCAGCCCCGCTTGCCGATGAAGTGGAACAGGCTGATGACGATCATCACCGCCGCGCCGATACCGGTGGAGTACACCGAACCGGCCACGCCCATGTCCATCCGCACCACGAAGATGTAGTTAAAGAGGATGTCCAGCGAGTTGCTGGTAACAAAAGCGGCAGCGGCCAGCTTGGGGTCGTTGTCGCAGTTGACGAAGTAATAGAAGGGCCCCTGGCAGAACATCACCGGCACCAGCAGCAGTTGGGCGCGGATGAGGGCTTCACAGTTGGCCCACACCTCCGTACCCGGGGTGCCCGCCCCCAAAAAGGCCAGCACCTGCGGCAGGAACAGCAGCCCCAGCAGGCATATCGTGATATTCAGCAGCAGGTCGGTAAAGAGGACGTTGGCAAAGATCTGATTGCCCTCCTCCTCCCTGCCCTCGCCCAGTGCGTTGGCGTAGCGGATGGAGCCGCCGATGGACAGGGAATAGCTGATGGTATTGAACAGCATATACACCGGCTGACCGATGCTGATGGCCGTCATACCCACCGGCCCCACGGCATTGCCCACGAAGATGCAGTCCGCCAGTCCTCCCGCCGCAATGCCGAGACAGGACAGCAGCCCGGGCACGAAAAAGCGGTAGAAGGACTTACGGACGAACACCGACTCTCTTGCCGAGAGCATGGTTCCGTGCATCATTTACTCGATGGTCAGGATGTCGATGAAGCCGGTGACCTCAAAGACCTCCATAATGGTATCGTTGACGTTCCGCACCACCATCTTGCCCTGCTTGTTCATCATCTTCTGTGCCGCCAGCAGAACGCGCAGTCCGGCGGAGGACAGGTACTCCAGCTTGGCAAGATCCATGGTCAGCTCGGTGACACCGGAGATGGCCTTTACCTCCGCCTCCAGCTGCGGGGCGGTAGACGTGTCCAGACGACCCTCCAGCGCGATGGTCAAAGCGGTGCCCTCTGCATTCTTGATGATGTTCATAAGCGTTCCTCCGTTACTCTCTGTTTTCACCCGCAAATGCAGGTCGTTACTCTACACTCTATACTATACGGCAAAATCGCTGGAACGTCAAGAAAAGATGCGAAAAAACTGTGCAGATCACGCAAAAGAATTGCTCTTTTGCGTTGACGGCGGCGGGAAAATCGTTTAGAATAAGGTAAGCGAAAGTTTTTTGAAAAAATTCAAAAAAAGCAGTGTCCTTTTTCTCCCCACCGTCGTATAAAAAGATACCTGAACACAAAACGGAGGAACCCCACATGGATAACAAGAAGAACCTCACCCCCAACGCCCTCAACGAAGATGCACTGGAAACCGTAGCCGGCGGCGCCAACAGCGGCGTATACTTCTGCTCCGAGTGCCATGCAGACATCACCGCCAGCGTCGAAAACACCGGCGGCTATCTCAAGGGGCTTTGCTCCGACTGCTACATCAAGAAGCTGTTTGGCGGCAAATGATCTCACATTCCCAAGGCAGCCAACGGGCTGACCACTATTATATTATTTGAGGAGGACTTAACCATGGACGAGAAGAAGAATCTGACCCCCAACGCGATCGAGGACGACAAGCTGGACGAGGTGGCCGGTGGCCGCGCCATCAACTTCGGCAAGATGGCAAAAAGGTTTAACGAAGTCATGAAGCAGGCCAGAGAGAAGCGGGAAGCCGAAGAAGCGCAGCAGCCCTAAAAGGAGGACTTAACTATGGACGAGAAGAAGAATCTGACCCCCAACGCCATCGAGGACGACAAGCTGGACGAGGTGGCCGGTGGTGCCGGTCTCGGGGACTATTTCAAAAAGGTAAATGAGCTGAGCAAAAAGCTGGCATCCGAGTGCAAGCAGGAGAACAAGCAGCCTTAAATGGAGGGCATGACCATGGATGAGAAGAAGAACCTGACCCCCAATGCCATTGAGGACGACAATCTGGAGGGCGTGTCCGGCGGTACCGCTTACGCCGATGTTGATCTCAGCAGCATGACCAGAGAGGAACTGAGTGCGTTCAAGCGTCGGATGTTTGCAGAGCGTGATTTTGACCCGGAAGCCGCCAGCCGCGGCGAGCCCCGACTGGGCAGCGGCAGTCAGGGTCAGCTCCGCCCCGATAAGCACCGTCACAGCGGAAAATCGTGAAAAAGGAGAATCCACATGGACGAGAAGAAAAGCTTCACCCCTAATGCCATCGCGGACGATGAGCTGAACGAAGTGGCCGGCGGCGCTTTCTTCGCTGGCAACTTCGGCAGCGCTATCAATGAGAGCGGTATGTTCAACAGCGGGTCAAAGCAGGAACGCCTATACTGTAATTATTGCCATGCCGAGCTGGCCGCGGAGGATGTCTACTACCTGGCGAACACTATGAAAAGATATAAGGTCTGCAAATCGTGCTACGACCAATACCCCCTACTCCAAGTCCCCAGATAAACCCCACCACAGGAAAAGGAGAGCCCCGTATGGACAAGAAAAACATCCCCCATGCCATCGATGACGATAGCCTGAGTGGCGTAGCCGGTGGCTGTGAAGAGTGCGTTGTCGTCTGCGACGACTGTGGGCGGCTCGTCCCCATGGACGAGGTGCACCGCCGCCCCACCGTGCTGGGCGGTATGCTCTGCCCCGAGTGCATGGAGCGGTTCCTGAACGGCTGAGCGGGGATGCGTGTCTCTTTCCCAACGTAAAAAAAGGAGAAATAGCTATGGATGAGAAGAAACCCTTTGCCCTCGACGCCGTCGATGACGACAATCTGGAAGGCGTCTCCGGCGGCACGGAGGAAGAACCCAAGGTCATTACCAAGGAGGACTTTTTCAGGGTGTACGGTCCCTTTATGAACCGCGGCCCCTCCTCCTCTAAAGGAAACACCGATTCCTCCGAGGACGGTTACAAGCACTACCACAACAAACACGGACACTAAATCATCATATCAAGTAAGGAGAACTGAACATGGACGAGAAGAAGAATCTGACTCCCAATGCCATCGAGGACGACAAGCTGGACGAAGTGGCCGGCGGCGGCTTCGGCGTTCCCTCCCGCAAAGTGGATGCGGAAACGCTCCAACAGATGCTCAACGGTGCTAACAAGTATCACAAAAAATTCACCGGCAACCCCATTGACTCCAAGGATGGCAACTAAGCCATATCATCAATCACATCTATAACATCCATTTCAGGAGGAAAATATCATGGACGAGAAGATCATCAATGCCGTAAACGACGCTGAACTGGACGAGGTGGCCGGTGGTGCCAACAGCATCCACGCCGTTGTCTGCCAGAGCTGCCATAAGCCCATCAAGGGCGGCGCCATCGCCGGTATGAAGCGCGCCGGCGGCACGTTCTGTGCCGAGTGCTTCGCCAAGGAAAACGGCGGCAAGATGGGCGTCATCCTGTAAGCACAAGTTCACAAGAAAAGCGCCGCACGGCTCACCGTGCGGCGCTTTTTTAAATCATCCGCTCGAAATCGAATTTGTTGTTAAAATTGTATTGACTATTCGGAGCACTTTGGCTATAATAGATAATACAAAAATATCCGCTTTAGCGGTCAATCAGATTGAATTTAGAAAGGACTGTGATCTATGCACGATGTCCAATATTATAAAAGCATATTCGATAAATACGGTGGCATGATGCGCACCACACAACTTGCAGAGGAAAAGATATTCTATCCGCAACGCGAAAAGCTGATCGCAGACGGCTATGTGGAAAAAATCCGCAGAGGCTACTATCAGTGGATAAATCCGAATGATTTTAGCGAAGCGGGAACCGTGATTCGCCTATTTCCTGATGCCATACTCTGCATGGACACAGCGCTTCGCTATTACGGTTATAGCGATCGTACCCCAGGCGACTGGCACCTGGCAGTCAGCAAAGATTCCGGCAAATCCCGATTTAAAATTGACTATCCCTTCGTAAAACCGTATTACGTGGAGCCTGCCCTGCTGGAATTGGGTCTGACAACCGGAACCATGGATGACCATACCATTCGTATCTACGATAAGGACCGTCTGATTTGCGATTGCCTGCGCTACC
>CAZTHY010000021.1:0-11676 GCA_964613205.1 uncultured Oscillospiraceae bacterium | reverse complement strand
AAGGGCGTCGTACAGCGGCCGTAAATAGGGGTCCACCTTCGACTGCAAATCGCCGGGCAGGAAGCCCAGCCGTTCACCGGCCTCCACAGCGGGGCGGGTGAGGACGATGCGGTTCACCTGCTTATCCCGAAAGGCCGCTACGGCGGCGGCCACCGCCAGATACGTCTTGCCGGTACCGGCAGGCCCCACGCCGATGGTGACGGTCTGCTTCTGAATGGCGCTGACGTACTCCTTCTGCCCGATGGTCTTGGGCTTGACGGGTCTGCCCTTGCTGGTGATGCAGATGACGTCCTGCGTCAGCTCGCTGACACGCTCCGACTGGCCGGAGCGGACGAGGCCGATGACATAGCGGACGTGCTGGTCGGTGATGGTCTCCCCCTTGCCGGAGAGGGTCAGCAGCGCCTGCACCGCCTTGACGGCCATCATCACGCTCTCCGGCTCGCCGGAGACCACGATCTCGCCGCCGCGATTCACCGCCTGTACCTGAAATTCCGCCTCCAAAAGCCGGATGTTCTCATCGAAGGAGCCAAACAGGTTGATGGCCTCCTCCATACGTTCAATGCCGATGCGTTGTTCCATATCGTAGCCTTCTTTCGTAGGTTGCAGTCATTGGATGGGTACCGCCTGTGCAATGTTCTCCACGCACTCCGCCCGCAGCGTGACACGGAGGTAACTCCCCTCCTCACGGCAGGTGAAGTCGCTTTTCACCACCTGCCCGCCCTCGCCTATGGCGGCTGTCAACTGGCGCAGAAGCTGTGTCTCCCCCTCCGCTCTGGCGGCGGCGAGGACTTCCTCGCGGGGAACTGCGGGCAAACCTGTCACCGTCTCCCTCGTCCACGTCACCGGCAGGGAAAGGCCGAAAAGACGGGGCGGCGCGGTACGCTCCACTATTTTAGCACAATCCATAGGCAGTGCGCTACCCTTTTCAAAGATTTTTATCCGTCGTCTGCCTATGGTAACGGCAAAAGAGGTGGTTTTTTCGCCCTCCGCCCCCTCCGTTTCCCGCAGGGGCACCGATACGGTGAGGGTATACCACGTCCGTGCCGTCACCGTGCCGGTGGCGCGGAGATACCGCGCGCCCCTCGGGGAGTCCGCCACGCCGGAGATGAGCATCTGCCCCGCCTGCACCGTGTCCCCCGCCTTGACGAAGGCTACGCCGTCCAGCGCCCGCACCTCCGTCACAAGGCCGCTTTTGGCGGCCACCAGATTCTGTCTGTCCCTGTCGCTGTACAGATGGGGCGGGCGGGTGCGCTCCACCACCTGCACCCGCGCCGTACAGCCCCGCACGTTTACCGCCAGATACACCACATCCGGCAGCAGCGGCAGCACGCGGTTCCGCAGTGCGTCCTGATCCAGCCCCACGCCCCTTGTGCCGATCTTCACGCCGCACCGCTCCAACGCCTGTAAGATCTGCTCCTCCGGCACGGTGTGGGCGCCGCTGATCTCGAACGTCCAGATAAACCCGCCGCCTACCGCCAGCGCCACCGGCAGCAGCACCGCCGCGATAAGCAGCACATACCGCCGCCGCACCCGCCGCCATATTTCCGGCAGTCCGCCGCGGCGGACGATGTGTATCTCCGCCGCCAGCTCTCCCGCCAGCGCCCGCAGCCGCTTTTCCCCTGCGCGGGTGGTGGTGAGCCGCAGTGTGTCCTCACTGCGCCAGTCCACGTCCCAAAACGGCACGCCGTTGGCGGCGCACAGATTCACCACCCGCTCCGGTGCGGCAGAGCGCACCTCCAACACCGTCCTGCCCCGCAGGTCATTCACCATTTTCCGATACATACGTCACTCCACCAGTTCGATCTGCCGGATCACGCCGGTGATACGCAGTTCCTGCCCCGTCATCACCAGCAGCCGCAAGTCCTGTCCCTTTACCCGCACCACCACCGTGCCGCCGTTGACGTCGATGGTCTCCGTGGTGTAGCTGAGTACGCCACGGTGGCGATCCATGTACAGCTCCCGATTGCCCAGCAGCTCCAGCCGTGCCACTCCGGCGGCCAGATTCACCGGCAACTCCAGCCGCTCCATGGCCTCCTGTCCCACCTGTGAGAGCCGTTTTCCCAGTCGGGGCATGGCGCTCACCTCCCTTCCCTGTGTTATATGCGCCGCCGGCCTCCCTTATCACGCATAGGCGGGAAAGGGCTTTCATAGGGTAGAGGGAGGTGAGGGAGATGGGGAGAGCATTATGCGCCGGTATGGCGGCGGTACTGGCCATAGCGCTGCTGGTGCAGGGAGACGTGGCCTCCGCCGCCGTCAGGCAGGGGATCGGGATTTGTCTTTCGTCGGTGGTGCCGTCCCTGTTCCCCTTTCTCGTCACCTCGTCGCTGCTGGTGTCGCTGGGGGCGGGACAATGGGCGCAGCGGCGGATGGGCGGCCTGTTCCGCCGCCTGTTCCGGTGCGGCGGTGCAGGGGCGGCGGCGCTGGTGCTGGGGATAGTAGGGGGCTACCCCACCGGCGGACGGACGGTGGCCGCACTGGTGCAGCAAGGGGCATTGACGGTGCAGGAGGGGGAGCGGGCGCTGGCCTTCTGCAACAACGCCGGTATCGCCTTTACCGTCGGTATCGCCGGCAGGACGGTGCTGGGCAGCAGCCGTTTGGGGGGATGGCTGCTGGCCGTCCACGTCGCCGCCGCGCTGCTCACCGGTGTACTGCTGCGGCCGAAAGGCACCGTTCCGCCCGCCCCGCCGGTGAAAAGGCCGCCCCTCTCCCCCGCCGTCTTTCCCGATGCGGTACAGGGGGCGGCAGCGGCCATGGGACGGCTGTGCGGCTTCGTGGTGTTCTTCACCGTGGTGCTGGCGCTGCTGGAACACACGGCAGGCACGCTCCCCGCCGGTATGGCGGGCTTTTTGGAGCTGACCTGCGGCATTCTGCGCCTGACACGCGACCGGCAGGGCTTCACGCTGGCGGCGGCGCTGCTGGGCTGGGGCGGCCTGTCCGTCCACGGGCAGACGGCGGCGGTGACGGCCAACACCGGTATGCACCTGCGCCCCTATCTCACCGGCAAGGCGGTGCAGGCCGCCCTCTCCGCAGCAATGGCTCATCTCCTGTGGCCGCTGCTGTAACCCCCTGTTCCCCGCTGCATACAATGACACAGGGAGACGGTTCTCCCTGAACGCAGCGAACAGGAGGTTACTGAGGATATGAGCATACATCTCCGTCATGCCGCCGCCTGCTATCAGGCTCCCGACGGGGAGGTGGAGGCGGTGCGTGACGTATCTTTCGACCTGGAGGAGGGGGAGTTCCTCTCGCTGGTGGGGCCGTCGGGCTGCGGCAAATCCACGCTGCTGCGGGCGATGGCCGGATTGGAGCCCCTCAGCGGCGGCACCATCGACTTCGGCGGTGCGTCCCGTGTGGGCTATATGCCCCAGCGGGATGAGCTGTTTCCATGGCGCACCATCGAGGGCAACGTGACGCTGGGACTTAAACTGCGGCGGGAAAAGGACGAGGGCGCCTACCGCCGCGTCCATGAGCTGCTGGAACGGTACGGTCTTGCCGCCTTTGCCGGCAAGAAGCCCGCCCAGCTCTCCGGCGGTATGCGCCAGCGGTGCGCCCTCATCCGCACACTGGCTACCGAACCGGATACGCTGCTGCTGGATGAGCCCTTTTCGGCGCTGGACTATCAGACGCGGCTCAACGTGTCGGCGGACATCTGGCAGATCATCCGGCAGGAGGGCAAAACGGCGCTGCTGGTGACCCACGACATTGCCGAGGCCGTCAGTATGTCCGATCGGGTGGTGGTGCTGTCGCCCCGCCCTGCCGTGGTGAAGGCGGTGGTGGACATAGGGGAGCTGAAAGCGCTGCCGCCGATGGCGCGGCGGGATACGCCCCAGTTCCACCGGTTCTTCAACGCTATATGGAAGGAGCTGGATGTCCATGGGTGAACGGCTATCGCCCCGCCGCATGGCCTATCTCCGCCATGTCCGGCGGGAGAAGCGGCGGGTGCGGACGTGGCAGGTGTCGCTTTTAGTGGGGCTGTTCGCCCTGTGGGAGGTAAGCTGCCGCGTGGGACTCAGCGACGGCTTTCTCATCAGCTCCCCCAGCCGCATCGCCGCCACGCTGGTGACGCTGGTGGACACCGGTCAGCTATGGCACCACGTCGGTGTATCGTGTCTTGAAACGGTGGCCGGTTTTCTGGCGGGGACGGCGCTGGGCACCGCTGCCGCCATCGGGATGTGGTGGTCGGACACGGCGGCGAAGATCGCCGATCCCTATCTGGTGGTGCTGAACGCACTGCCGAAAACGGCGCTGGGCCCCATCTTCATCGTGTGGATGGGGGCGGGTGCCGGTGCCATCGTCACCATGACGCTGGCCATTTCGCTTATCGTCACGATTCTGAGTATGTACACCGGCTTCCGCGCCACCGACAGCGAAAAGCTGCGGCTCATGCAGACCATGGGCGCATCCCGCTGGCAGGTGCTGTGGCTGCTGGTGCTGCCCGCCAACTGTCCCACGCTGTTTTCCACGCTGAAGGTAAACGTGGGGCTTTCGTGGGTGGGCGTTATCATGGGAGAGTTTCTCGTCTCCCGCGCCGGATTGGGGTATCTCATCGTCTACGGCTCTCAGGTCTTTAATATGGATCTGGTGATGGCCAGCGTACTGGTGCTGGCGGTGGCGGCGGTGGTGATGTACCTGCTGGTGCTGCGGGCGGAAAAGCTCCTGCATCATCTTTGGGGGGTTCAAGCATGAAAAAAAGGTTCTCATGGTGTCTTGTGGTGGCTTTGCTGGCAGGTCTTTTCCTCACCGGCTGCGGCGGTCAGACGGCGGAGACGGCAAAAACGGTAAAAGTGCGGCTCAACGAAGTCACCCACTCGGTATTCTACGCGCCCCAGTATGTGGCCATGTCGCAGGGGTTCTTTGCCGATGAGGGGCTGGAGGTGGAGCTGACCAACGGCGGCGGTGCCGACAAGGTGATGACCGCCGTGGTGTCCGGCGGCGCCGACATCGGTCTGGCGGGGCCGGAGAGCTGCATCTATATCCACGCGCAGGGCAAGGACGATCTGCCGGTGGTGTTCGCCCAGCTCACCAAGCGGGACGGCGCTTTCATCGTAGGCCGCAGCGACGGCGACTTCTCGTGGGACGATCTGCGGGGCAAGACCATCTTAGGCGGCCGGAAGGGCGGCGTGCCGGAGATGACGCTGGAATACGTCATGAAGCAAAATGGTGTCATCCCCCATCAGGATGCGGTGGTGGACACGTCGGTACAGTTCAGCATGATGGCCGGTGCCTTTACCGGCGGACAGGGGGACTATGTGGCGCTGTTTGAGCCTACCGCCACGGAGGTGGAACAGGCGGGACACGGCTACGTCCTCTGCTCCATCGGCGAGGCCGCCGGTGAGATACCCTACACCGCCTACTTCGCCGCCGAAAGCTACGTCACCGCCCACCCTGAGGTGATACAGGGCTTCACCAACGCCATCGCCCGCGCCCAGCAGTGGATCATCGACCACAGCGACCGCGAGGTGGCGGAGGCCATCGCCGACCAGTTCCCCGACAGCAGTCTCGACACACTGGAAGCCGTCACTGCCCGCCACCGGCAGATCGACGCATGGTGCGCCACACCGGTGATGCAACAGTCGTCGCTGGAGCGGCTGGAAACGGTGATGACGGAGGCCGGCGAGCTGGAAAAGTCGGCCTGGGTGGACTTCGACAAGCTGGTGGATAACTCCTTTGCGAAAAAGGCCGCACAATAAAGCAAAAAAAGGCTCCCCTTTCTCGAAAGGGGAGCCTTTTTCATTTGGTGTTTACGCAAGGCCGCTCAGCACTTCGCGGTACTTGTCGATGTCGGACGCGCCGTTCCACGTCATGAAGCCGCCGGTGCAGCCGCTGTCGCGGAGGGCTTTCACCTCGTCTGCCAGCTCGCTGACACCGTAATGGTTATACGGTTCACGGATGGCGTTGTAGCACTGGATCCACGTCCGCACGGCGGCGGGGGTCAGCGTCTCGCTCTGCCGTGCCATGGCGGACTCGCCGAAGTTCAGCACCGTGGTATAGGGATGCTCCCAGGGCTTGTACTCGCCGATGGCGCTGTAATGGTCGGGATAGGGCATACCGGAGATGGCGTCCACCACGGAGCTGATGGCCGGCCAGTACTGGCCGCAGGCCGTCACATAGGCGTTGGCGCACTCGCCGAACACGTCACCGGAGACGTAGTAGCCGGCAGCGTGGAGCCGCTCCACCGCGTAGATCAAAAACCGCTGAACGGCCTGTGCCTTGCTCTCGCCGTAGGTATTCTTATAGTCGATGGTGCCCGCCTGCTCGTACTTGTAAGCGCCGTCGGGGAAGCGGATGTAGTCGAACTGGATCTCATCAAAGCCCAGCGCGGCGGCTTCCAGCGCCAGGTCTACCTTATACTGCCACACGGCGCGGTTGTAGCCGCTGGGCCAGTACATGGAGCTGATCTTCAGGGGCGTGCCCTCCCAATCGGAGATGACGTACTCCGGATGGTCGGCGGCCAGATGGGCGTCGTTAAAGACGGTGATGCGGCCAATGAGGTAATACCCCGCCGCTTTCAGCTTCTGCACGTTGGCGCGGAAGCTCTCCATGGTGTCCTGTGCGGCAGCGTAGGCCGAGGGGCTGAATTCCTTCATCACCGGTGAGGCGTAGGACACGGCGGTACCGTCCACGATGTCCACCACAAAGGCGTTGATGGCGCTGTCCCTGGCCAGATGCAGATAGCTGTCGGCATACTGGATGGCGCTGCCGTTGAGGTACAGCGCCCGCACCTCGTCGGGCATCTTGTTGTCAAAGTCGGGCGCTTCGGTGGGGTAGTAGTCCAGCCCCGCCGCGTCGCCGCCGCCCCAGCTATCACCACGGGCGGCGTGGAGCTGGTACAGCTCTGCGTCGTACTGCGCCTGTGCCGCGTCCTCCGTCATGGCGGTGTAGTCCGCCTTGATGTAGCCCTCGCCGTTGCGGCAGGAGACGTGCCAGCGCTGCACACGGCCGGTTTCGTCCATGCCGTCAAAGCCCAGCACGTCCAGCGCCATGCCCTTCTCCACAGCGCAGAGGGGCGTTACGCCGCTCTCGTCCAGCAGACTCATGCCCCGCACGGCGTATACCGTGTCGGTCAGCACCGTGGCCGCATAGTCGGTGACAAGGCTCTCCCTGTCTAAGTACATATACCCCTCGCCGCTGACGAAGCGGATCTTCTCCGCGCCGCCGGTCAGGTCCTCCTCCACGCACTGCACCTCCGTGCCTCGCGGCAGGAGTTCAAAGTGTTCCGTGTCGGGATCGTCGAGCTGATAGTAGACGGTGGCGTTTTCCGAGAAGGACGCCACATACATGGGCACCGTCTCCGGCACGGTAGGGAAGATCTGCCGGTAGACGATCCAGCAAAGCGCCGCCAGCGTGGCCAGACACACCACCAGCGCCACTGCGGGGAGCGCGCCCCGCTTTTTCGTTTCAGTCGTTGACATAAATTTTGGTTCTCCTTGGTCAAATTGCTTGCTGCGGCTCTATTATACGACAAGTTTCACTGGATTTCTACCCAAATATTGTGGTGGGTGCGACAAAATTTTCATATTTTTTGTGTTTTTCGCGTTTTTTGGGTAGACAATCCAAAACGAGGATGGTATACTAACCTCGAATAATTATTATGTAAATCAACCATCGGGCTTCGGCCCGTGATTCTGACAGTAAGGCAGGGTGTATGCGTATGAAAAAGATGAAGCGGGGAACGGCTCTCCTGTTGGCGCTGGCGCTGGCGGCCAGTCTGACCACCACGGCGCTGATTGCCGCCAACAAAAACTGGGTCACCACCGGCCTGGGCGACCTGAGCCAGTACTATGAAACCGGCAACAGCGCCGACCCGGGGTATATCTCCACCGTAGACGGCGACAGCGGCGGTACCTCCTACGGCCTGTATATGTTCGTGGAGGAAACCGTCATCGACTTCATGAACTGGCTGCGCACTGCCGAGACCGGCAGCATCAACCGCACCATGGGCGACCAGCTCTACAATGCCTACGCCTACCGCACCGACGGCAGCTACTACCCGGGCATCGGCAGCAACTTCCGCAATACGTGGAAGCTGATCGCCGCCAACAACCGGACGGAGTTCGGCACGGCGCAGACGGAGTTCTGGAAGACCCAGTGCTACGACGGGCTGCTGCAAAACATCAAGTCCCTGTTCCCCAGCTTTAATATCGACGACTACTCCATCGCCCTGAAGAACGTCTTTTGGAGCCGCAGCGTCCAGCACGGCGTCGGCGTGACCGCCGGTGCCGACAGCAGCGACGGCAAGAGCGGCGCCACCGGCATCATCTACCGCGCCTTCCAGAACCGTTTGGGCGGCTTCAAGAATCAGAGCGAGGCGGAGCTGATCGCCGCCATCTACGCCGAGTCCAGCAAGCTGGACGTGGCGGGCAAGTACAAAGAGGGCAACATGGAGAACCTGACCGCCTCCAAGTACGGCATCAAGGATCGCTCCATGACCTATTTCAGCGCCAACTCCGGCGGTGTTCAGACCGCCGTATACAGCCGTCTCCACGTCAACGAGCCGTCTGACGCGCTGGTGATGCGTTACAGCAACACCAACCCCGCCGTGGCGGAGGGCAAGTACCTGCTGCTGAGCAACGTGGCCAACCAGTCCATGGCACTGTCCGTCACCAAGGATGGCTCCACCGCGGTGGACAAGGCCAACGGCACCGTGCTGACGCTGACCTACTACAACTCCAATAAATACACCCTTACCGCCGATGACGGCAATCGTCTGGCGGATGTCAGCGGCACCGTGAAGCTGGCCGCTCCCGCCGTGGACAACAGCCAGTTCTGGCAGATCGAGGGCGGCAAGCTGAAAAACGTGGCCACCGGCAAGTACCTCCACCACGACAGCGCCACCAACGGCACCTACGCCGTGGCGGCGGACGTGACCGCCGTGTCCTCGTGGCAGCTCAGCGCCGTGTCCGGCGCGGCAGGCTGGACCACCGTGGGGCTGTTCTACCCGGGCAGCGCCGACAGTGACGGCCTTGGCAACGATGTAAAGCACAATCTGACGGAGGGCAACGCCTCCTTCCCCCTGCGCGGTATCGTCTCCCACCCCAAGGGCATCCAGCAGGTAGTGGTGACCGTGAAGAACAGCAGCGGCAGCGGCGGCTTTACCACCTCTGCACTGGTCGGCGGTGCCACATGGTTCGACCTGTGGACGCTGGACAAGACGGCTAAGTTTACCGGTCTTGCACAGGGTACTTACACGCTGACCATCACCGCCACCAGCAACGGCGGCGGCAGCGACACGCTGGTGTCCTCCAGCTTCACCGTAGGCGCCAAGGACACCACCATCACCACCGGCGGCAACAACGACACCTACACCGTCACCTTCGTCAACGGCACCAGCAAGACTACCCGCACCTACAAGCTGGGCGAGACCTACGGCGAGCTGCCCTCCGTCACCACCGAGGGCTTCAAGGGCTGGTTCACCGAGGACGGCACCGAGATCTCCTCCAACTCCATCGTGGCGGCGGAGAACCACACCGTCACCGCCCAGTACGGCGAGCTGCACACCGTCACCTTCGTCTCCGACGGCGTTACGGTGAAAACGGCACGGCTGGCACAGGGCAGTCTCATCACCGCTCCCTCCACGCCTGTCAAGGGCGCAGACAAGGACTATGTGTACAGCTTCAAGTACTGGCAGGATGCTGCCGGTAACAAGTTCGTCTCCGGTGTCACCTACATGGGCGGCAGCGACATCACCTATACCGCCGTGTTCGGCAAGACCGCCAACACCGGCTCTTCTACCACTACTCCCACCACTCCCACCACCCCCGGCACGGAAGCCCCCACTCCCTCCGGCGAATATCTGACCGGCATCAGCCCCAACACCTCCGTGGCCACGCTGACCGGCGCGGGCTACACCGTCTATAACGGCTCCACCGCCGTCACCGACGGACTGGTAGGCACCGGCATGGTGGCCTCCAACGGCGCTGCCTCCGTCACCATTGTGGTGACCGGCGATGTCAGCGGCGACGGTAAGATCACCATCACCGACGTGGTAAAGCTGCAAAGCGACGTGGCCGGCGCTTCCTCCCTCCGCGGCGCTTACGCGCAGGCCGGCGACATCAACGGCGACGGCAAGGTGACCATCACCGACGTGGTGCAGGCGGCGCAGATCACCGTGGGGCAGCGTACCCTGGGCTAAAAGGAGGCCACCATGATGAAACGACTCTGCAAGCGCATATCCTCCGCGTTGACGGCGCTGCTGCTGGTGCTGCTGCTGTTGCCTGCACCTGCCCACGCCGCCGGTGCGTTCCTCTCCGGCAGCAGCAGCGTACAGGCCGGTGACTCCGTCACGCTGACGCTGTCCGTCTCCGGCAGCATCTACGGTCTTACCGCCGACCTGAGTTACGGCGATAACCTGTCCTTCACCAACTACAACTGCTCCGTCAGCGGTTGGAGCATTCTGGTGAACAACAACAAGTTCAGCGTCTACGGCACCTCCAGCTCCAGCGGCGGCATCATCACCGTGAAGCTGAAAGTGTCCTCCTCCGCCAAGGCCGGCGACGCGCTGAGCGCCACCTTCAGCAACATCACCGTCTCCGACGGCAACAGCGACAGCGATCTGGGCAGCGCCAGCTGGTCCGGCAGCGTTGGTGCCGCTCCCAGCGGCGACTGCACGCTGAAATCCCTGACCTGCGGCAACGCCACGCTGTCCCCCGCTTTTTCCAGCAGCACTACTTACTACACCTGCACCGTCCCCTTCGCGGTGGACGCCCTTGATCTGGACTGGAAGAAGTCCGACAGCGGCGCCAGCGTGTCCGTCAGCGGCAATGAGCTGGCGGTAGGCGCCAACACCGTCACCCTCACTGTGACGGCGGCCAACGGCGCTACCAAGACCTACACCATCGACGTGACGCGGGAGCAGGATCCCAACTACAAGCCCTCCACCGACGGCAGCCTTTCGGCTTTGGCCATCGAGGGCGCTACCCTCTCCCCCGCTTTCAAGTCCACCGTGACGGACTACATCGCCTACGTCCCCTATGAGCTGCGGGAGATCAACGTCACCGCCACCGCCAAGGACGAAAAGGCCAAGGGCGTTACCGGCACCGGCCTTGTGCGGCTGTCCGGCACGGAGAGCGAAACGCTGGTGACGGTGACCGGTCTTGCCGAGGATGGCAAGTCCACCACCGCCTACACCATCCACGTCCTGCGTATGCCCGTCTACGAGGGCATCATCCCCACGGTGGAGGTCATCGACCCCGCCACCATCCCCGAAATCCCCCCGCTGGAGATCCCGGGCACCATGGTGCTGCCGGTGATCGGTGAGGTCAGGACGCTGTATGTGGCCATCGGCGCTGCCGCGCTGCTGGTGATCGTGCTGTTCCTTATCGGTTTCCTCATCGGCCGCGGCGCACGCCCCGACGATGACGACTACGAGGAGCCGCCCCAGCCGCCGCTGCCGCCGATCGCTCCCCGCGACACCGACCGTATCCCCCGACTGGTGCCCCGTGAAGAACCCGCCCCCACCGTCACCCCTGAGCCGGTCTCCGAGACGCAGGAGCTGAACGAAGTGGCGGCGCTGGTGTCCGACATGATGGACAAACCGGAGGAACCCGCCGTCCCCGCCCCTCCCGCCGTGGACGAACCCACCGAGGAGGACGAGGCAGAAGTCCGCACCATGTCGCTGGACGACCTGCTGGACGACATCCACAATATGTAAAAACCAAGACCTGAGCCCTCCGCTCA
>CAZTHY010000020.1:0-11716 GCA_964613205.1 uncultured Oscillospiraceae bacterium | reverse complement strand
CCATCATCAAGGCCAAGCCCGCCGCTGCCAAGGGTCAGTATATCAAGTCCTGCGTCGCCGCCTCCACCATGGGCCCCGGCGTGAAGATGAACGCTCAGAAGCAGATCTGACACCACTTTTCGAAAGAAAAGTACCAAAAAACGTTATCTTAGGCTTGACAATCCGACAAGTCTTGGATATAATATTCGTTGCGTTCCAAAGACAGCAGGTGGCTTAGGCCGTAAATCCTGCCGAGGATGGCACATCGTTTTGATTGCTTTTACCGTCCTCATGTCCCGCGATATGAGGACGGTTTCCTTTTTTGAACGCACCGACAATTCTGACGGAGGTGAAATCAAAGAATGCCCAACGCAAAGGTTCTGTCTGAAAAGCAGGCGATCGTGGCGGCGCTGACCGAGAAGCTGCAAAACGCTTCCGCCGGTGTCATCGTTGATTACAAGGGCATCACCGTGGCAGAGGATACCGCTCTGCGTGCGGAGTGCCGCAAGAACAACGTTGAATACGCTGTCATCAAGAACACCCTGCTGCGTTTCGCTTTCAACAACTGCGGTCTCAACGAACTGGACGATCAGCTCAACGGTACCACTTCTCTGGCTATCTGCGCTGACGATCCCGTCGCTCCCGCTCGTGTGATGGCGGACTACGCGAAGAAGCTGAAGGACAAGTTCGAGATCAAGGGCGGCTTCATGGACGGCAAGGTCGTCCCCATGGAGACTGTCAACGCTCTCGCCGCTATCCCCGCTCTGCCCGTGCTGCAGGCGCAGGTGCTGGGTACCATGCTGGCTCCCATTTCCGCGCTGGCTTGCGTGCTCAAGCAGATCGCCGAGAAGGACGGCGCTGCCGCCGAGTAATCAGCGGCTCCCAGCCCCGGGTGGGCGGAAGGCTCACCACCCATTTTACACAATCTTACAAATAGGAGGCTATCACAATGTCTGAGAAGATTACTGCTATGATCGAAGAGATCAAGGGTTTGACCGTTCTGGAGCTGTCCGAGCTGGTGCACGCTCTGGAGGAAGAGTTCGGCGTTTCCGCCGCCGCTATGGCTGCTCCCGCTGCCGGCGCTGCTGCTCCCGCTGCCGAGGAGAAGACCGAGTTTGACGTCGTTCTGGCCGGTTTCGATGCCGCTCAGAAGATCAAGGTCATCAAGGTCGTCCGCGAGATCTGCGGTCTGGGTCTGGCCGAGGCGAAGGCCGCCGTTGAGGGCGTGCCCCACACCCTGAAGGAAGGCCTGTCCAAGGACGATGCCGAGGCTCTGAAGAAGCAGGTCGAGGAAGTCGGCGGCAAGGTCGAGCTGAAGTAAGTTATCTTGCATATAGAAAAGAGAGACGCGCTGCGTCTCTCTTTTTTGCGTTCATATCCCCCCACCCCGCTTGTGGAAGGCGGGGTGTTTTTCGTATAATAGAGAAAAACGCAGGGAGGACGAACCATGAACGGAGTAAAACGGCTGACGGCGCTGGTGCTGGCACTGATAATGGCTTTTCCGCTGGCAGGCTGCGGCGGTGATGACAGCGGTATGGACAACACGCTGGTCTACGGCTCCGCCGACTATACCCGCATCAACCCCGCCATGGACGAACACGGCGAGATCAACGCCCTGCTGTTCGACGGTCTTATGACCCACGACGGCGACGGCGGCGTGACGGAGGGGCTGGCGGAGCGGTGGGAGTACGACAGCGAGACGTACACCTACACCTTCTATCTTAGAGAGGGCTTGACGTGGCACGACGGCGAGGCTGTCACCGCAGGCGACGTGAAATTCACCATCGAGGCCATCATGGATCCCGCCAACGGCTCTGAAAACGCCCCCAACTATGAGGACGTGGTGGCCATCACCGTGGTGGATGACAGGACGGTTTCCTTCCGGCTCTCCGCGCCCAACGCGGCGTTCCTCGACTACATGACCATGGCCGTCCTGCCCCGCCATCTGCTGGAGGGGGAGGATATGCAGACCTCCGACTTCTTCCGCGCTCCTATCGGCACCGGTGCCTACAAGCTGGAGCGGTGGGACGTGGGACAGGCCATTGTGCTGCGGCGGAACGAGGACTACTACCGCGGCGCGCCCCACATTGAGCGCATTATCTTCAAGATCACCGCCGACGACAACGCCCAGGCCATGCAGTTGGAGTCCGGCGAGCTGGACATGGCGCTGCTGGATCCGAAAAACGCCCAGCGTTTCACCGACAGCGCTGACTTCGTTCGCCTTGACATGACCACCGCCGACTACCGCGGCATTCTCTTCAACTTCCACAACGACTACTGGACGGCCAATCGGGACATCATCCCTGCCGTCTGCTGCGCCATCGACCGGCAGGCCATCATCGACGCGGTGCTGCTGGGACAGGGCGAGGCGGCTTACAGCCCCTTGCAGCGCAACCGCTACGGCAGCGATACCGTGGAGCGGTACGACTACGACCCCCAGCGGGCGCAGGCCATACTGGAAAGCGCCGGCTGCACGATGAACGGCGAGGGGTACTATGAGCGGGATGGACAGGAGATAGGCTTCACCATCAGCGTCATGGCCGGTGAGCAGGATCGCATTGACATTGCACAGGCGGCGGCGCAGCAGCTGAGAGAGGCAGGGCTTCGCGTCACGGTGGACATTCCGGCGCAGATGGATTGGAGCGGCCAGCAGGCGTGTCTCATCGGCTGGGGCAGTCCCTTTGACGCCGACGACCACACCTACAAGGTGTTCGGCACCGGCAAGGGCGCCAACTACTCCGGCTACTCCAACGGCACGGTGGACGAGGCGCTGACGCTGGCGCGGCAGACCGACGATCCGGCGCTGCGGGCCGCGTATTACGATGACTTCCAGCAGGCGCTGGCCGCCGACCCCGCCTACGCCTTTATCTGCTATCTGGATGCCAACTACGTCGTCTCCCGACGAGTACAGGGCATTGACACCGACACGGTGCTGGGACACCACGGCGTAGGCATCTTTTGGAACGTACAGGACTGGACGCTGACGGCGTAAGGAGGAACTATGGCGGACGTACTGCAAGTGGAACACCTTTCCGCCGTCTTTGACACCCCGCAGGGGACGGTACAGGCGGTGCGGGACGTGTCCTTCACGGTGGCGGAGGGAGAAGTGCTGGCCATCGTGGGGGAGTCCGGCTGCGGCAAAAGTGCGCTGTGCCGCGCCATTATGGGGCTGCTGCCCCGCAATGGCCGTATCACGGCGGGGCGTATCGTGGCCGGTGGACAGGACATCACCGGCTATACGGAGCGGCAGCTCTGCGCTCTGCGGGGGGACTTTTTCTCCATGATCCTGCAAGAACCCATGACGGCGCTGGATCCCACCATGACGGTGGGCGCACAGATCGCCGAGGCGGTGCGTCTCCGTGACCCACAGGCGAAAAAAGCCCGCGTTACCCGCCGCGTGGAGGAATTGCTGACGCTGGTGGGCATCGACCGGCCGGAGATACGCGCACGCCAGTACCCTCACCAGTTCTCCGGCGGTATGCGCCAGCGTGCGGCGCTGGCCATCGCGCTGGCAGGGGAGCCGAAGGTGCTGTTTGCCGACGAGCCTACCACGGCGCTGGACGTGACCATGCAGGCGCAGATTTTGGCGCTGCTGCAGGACGTGCAGCGGCGTCTGTCCATGGCCACCGTGTTCGTTACCCATGACTTGGGCGTGGTGGCGCGTATCGCCCACCGCGTGGCGGTGATGTACGCCGGAAAGATCGTGGAGATCGGCACGGCGGAGGAAATTTTCCACGACCCCCGCCATCCTTATACATGGGCGCTGCTGCGGTGTCTGCCCTCCCTTCATCGGGGCGAGGAGACGCTGCCCTGCGCGGCGGGTATGCCGCCCAGTCTGATCCACCCGCCGAAGGGCGACGCTTTCGCCCGCCGCAGCGAGTATGCGCTGGCCATCGACTACGAGGAGGAACCGCCCCTGTTTCGCGTCAGCGATACCCATTACGCCGCCACATGGCTGCTCCATCCCGACGCGCCCAAGGTGACGAAAGAGGGAGGTGTCCGCCATGACGGATGAACTGCTGCAAGTGCGCCATCTGACCCACCGGTTCCCGCTGGGGCGGGGACAGATGGTGACGGCGCTCCATGACGTGTCCTTCACGCTGCACCGTGGGGAAATACTGGCGCTGGTAGGGGAGTCCGGTTCCGGCAAGTCCACGGCGGCGCGGTGCGTCATGAGTCTGCTGCGCCCCGACGAGGGGGAAATCTGGTACAACGGCGTCAATATCTGCGACCGGAAAGCGGCACATCAGCAGCGGAAAATGCTGCAAACCACGCGGCAGATCATTTTTCAGGACTCCGCCTCCAGCCTTGACCCCTGTATGCGGGTGGAGGACATCATCACCGAGCCGCTGCGTATCCACCGCATCACTCCCCCGCGGGGGACGTACCGCGCCGAGGCCGCCTTTCAGATGCACTATGCGGGGCTGGAGCCGTCCTGCATCGACAAATACCCCGCCCAGCTCTCCGGCGGTCAGCGGCAGCGGGTGGCCATCGCCAGAGCGCTGGTGATGGAGCCGGAGCTGCTGGTGGCGGACGAGCCCATCGCCGCACTGGACGTATCCATGCAGGCGCAGATCGTCAACCTGTTCCGCCATTTGCAGCGGGAACACGGCTTTTCGTTCCTGTTCATCGCCCACGACCTGACCATGGTGGAGTTCCTCTGTGATCGGGTGGCGGTGCTGTATCGCGGCCATCTGGTGGAGCTGGGAAAGGTGGGGGACGTGTTCGCCCACCCGCTGCATCCTTACACACAGGCGCTTCTCTCCGCCGTGCCGGTACCCGACCCCACGGTGGAGCGGAAGCGGGACATCATCACCGCCGCTTCCGCCTATCCCACGTCGGGAACGTGGCAGGAGGCGGAGGCGGGACACTTTGTTTTGCGGGAGGAACGGCCATGAAAACGGTATACGCGCTGGGACGGCTTCTCCGCAGCCTGCTGGTGCTGGCGGTGAGCATGGTGGTGCTGTCGGCGGCGGTGTTCGCCGTTGCCCGATCAGCCCCAGGTGACCCGCTGGTGTCGTATTACGGCGAGCGGGCGGAGAAGCTGACGGCGGAGGAGCGGTATCAGGCCGAGGAGCGGCTGGGACTTCACCAGTCGCTGCCTGTCCAGTACGTCCGCTGGGCGGAAAACGCCCTCCGCGGCGACTGGGGCATCTCGTTTAAGTACAAAATGCCGGTGACGGAGGTGGTGGCCGCACGACTGGGCAACACGCTGCTGCTGGGCGGGCTGGGCTTTCTGCTGCTGACGGTGCTGTCGGCGGTGGTGGCGCTGGTCTGCGCGTGGCAGGAGGGGCGGTTTATCGACCGGCTGCTGTGTAAAGTGGGGACGATCGTCAGCTGCGTGCCGGAATTCTGGCTGTCGCTGGCGCTGATTTTGCTGTTCTCCGTCACGCTGGGCTGGCTGCCCGCCTCCGGCGCGTATTCCGTCTACGGCGGCGGTGTGGGCGACCGGCTGGCGCATTTGGTGCTGCCGCTGGCGGTGGTGGTGCTGAGCCACCTGTGGTACTTCGCCTATATGCTCCGCAGCCGTCTCTTACAGGAAATGGGGGAGGACTACGCCCTTTTGGCGCAGGTGAAGGGGCTGCGGCGCTGGCAGGTGCTGGTGCGCCATGGCCTGAGGAACGCGCTGCCGTCGTATCTGAGTTTGCTGGCGGTGTCGCTGCCCCATGTGCTGGGCGGGACGTACATCGTGGAGACGGTGTTCTCCTACCCGGGGCTGGGAACGCTGGCCTATGAGAGTGCGCGGTATCAGGACTACCACCTGCTGATGGTGGTGTGTCTCCTGTCCGGTTTTGTGGTGATGGCGGCCAACATGGCGGCCAAGGTACTGAGCCGCCGCCTTGACCCTCGCCTTCGTGGGGAGGTGGCTCTGTGAACGAGAAATTCCGCGTGGTAGGCATTCTGCCGGAGGAACCGCTGCCCCTTGCCAAAAAGCGCTGGTACGAGGGCAAGCCGCTGGCCGCCATGGTCATACTGGCGGTCATCGCACTGGGCTGCCTGTGCTGCGACCTGATCGCCCCGGGTGACCCCAACTATATGGACTTGACCCTCTGCGCCGCCGCGCCCAGCGGCGACTATCCCTTTGGCACCGACACCATGGGGCGGGACATCTTCGCCATGGTGTGGCACGGCGGCCGTGTGTCGCTGACCATCGGCCTTTTGGCCACGGCGCTGTCCACGCTGATGGCCATTCTGCTGGGCGGCTTGGCGGGATGGGCACCGGAGTGGCTGGACGAGGTGCTGGAACGGGTGATGGAGATCGTCCTCAGCGTGCCGAACCTGCTGCTGGTGGTGTTTTTGCAGGCCATGCTGGGCGGGGCGACGGTGTGGAGCCTGTCGCTGGTCATCGGTCTTACCGGCTGGATGAGCCTTGCCAAGGTGGTGCGCGCGGAGGTACGGCGGCTGCGGCAGAGCGGCTACGTCGTGGCCGCACGGAGCATGGGCGGCGGCTTTTTCTACCTCCTCCGCCGCCACTTAACGCCCAATTTCCTCTCCTCCATCGCCTTCATGGTGGTGATGAACCTGCGCAGCGCCATCGTGGCGGAGTCCACCCTCAGCTTTATGGGGCTGGGCTTGCCGCTGGAGACCGTCTCCTGGGGCAGTATGCTGTCGCTGGCGGACAAGGTGCTGCTGACCGGCGGGTGGTGGATACTGGTGATCCCCGGGGCATTTCTCATCGTCACGCTGCTGTGCGTCACGGAACTGGCGGAGCTGCTGCGGCGGCGATAAGGGGGCGTGCCTATAAAATGCAAAAAAGACGGTGGGGACACAAAAAACTGTTGACAAACCTGCTTTTTTGATGGTACACTTTCCTTGTTAAGGGCACCGCCCTGCAAGTGAATATCCATCGGGCGATGGGATCGGGAGAGACCGCACAGCGGCGCCGAAGGGGAACGCAGAAGCTCTCAGGCAAAAGGACCGATCTCGGACGAAACTCCGAAAAGGCCGGGCGCCAGTCCGACCACCGAAGGTGCAACTCTCCCACCGAAACCGGCGGGAAGGGGAATCTCTCAGGTTATGTAACGGGGGCACAAGGCTGTTTAAGAGCGGCTTTGTGTCCTTTTTTTGCTGCAAACGGCAGAAAGAACTATTTGAAGGAGGAAAAAAGACTATGAGCGAACTGAAGCGCACCCAACTGTACGACGTCCACGTAGCGGCCGGAGCGGAAATGGTAGACTTCGGCGGATGGGAAATGCCCATCCAGTACCCCAGCGGCATCATCGCAGAGCACCTGTACACCCGTCAGGTATGCAGCCTTTTTGACGTCTCCCACATGGGCAGACTGCTCATCGAGGGCCCCGACCGGATGGCCTATCTCCAGCACGTCCTCACCAGCAACGTGGCAGCGCTGGATCTGAATCTTGCCCAGTACTGCATCATCCCCAACGAGAACGGCGGCGCCGTGGACGACGCCTATCTCTATATGTTCCGTGAGGATGCCTATCTGCTGGTGGTGAACGCCGCCAACACCGAGAAGGATCTCGTCCATCTGAACAAGGCGCTGGCCGGTTACGACTGCACCATCACCGACATCTCCAAGGAGTGGGCGGCGGTGGCCGTACAGGGCCCCAAGAGCAAGGAAATGCTGACGCTGCTCAACGGCGGCGCACAGCTCACCGAGCCTATGAAGAACGCGCTGGGCACCGTCACGCTGGAAGGTCACGATGCCCGCGTGGCCAAGACCGGCTACACCGGTGAGCCCCTCGGCTACGAGGTCTACGTCCGCAGCGAGGATGCGGCATGGCTGTGGAACCGGCTGGTAGAGCTGGGTGCCCGCCCCGCCGGTCTCGGCGCCCGCGATACGCTGCGTCTTGAAGCGTCCCTGCCCCTCTACGGCCATGAGATGGGCTGCGCCCCCGACGGCAGCGAGATCCCCATCTTCTCCGTGCCGCTGGCCAAGTTCGCCGTCAGCTTTGCCCCCCAGAAGGGTGACTATATCGGCCGTGCCGCGCTGGAAAAGCAGCACGCTGCCTTTGTCCGTCAGATGGATCGTGACTTCTCCACCAAGGCCGATCTGCCCCGCCGTATCGCCCCCATCGCCCTTACCGACCGCGGTGTTATCCGCGCCGGCATGGAGATCTATCAGGGCGACAAGCAGGTGGGCTGGGTTACCAGCGGCACCATGGTGCCCTACTTCAAGACGGAGGGCGAGGGTCTCGCCACCGTGATTCTGGAGGCCAGCGGCAAGCGCTCCATCGGCCTTTGCTACATCGATGCCGACATTCTGGAGGACGACACCGTGGAAGTGGACGTCCGCGGCAAGCGGCTCAAGGCCGTGGTGCCCGCCCGCCACATGAGCGTGGGTGCGCCTCCCTATGCCCGTCCCCTGCTGGTAGGCGTGGAGGACGATCCCCACAACGTAGCCAGCGGCGACCGCGCGCCTAAGGCGCTGGAGCTGCTGACGAAGGCGCTGGAGAACCACGAGTGGCGTCAGGAGCAGTGCATCAACCTGATCCCCTCCGAGAACACCCCCTCCCGTGCCGTCCGTATGCTCACTGGCAGCGACCCCGCCTGCCGCTACGCCGAGCATAAGAAGATCCTGGCCTTCTACGACAAGGAAGTGTTCTACTATCAGGGCACCAAGTTTATCGACGAGGTGGAGCGGCTGCTGGTGGAGGAAATGCGCGCCTACTTCGGCTGCTCCGAGGTGGAGACCCGTACCCTCTCCGGTCAGATGTCCAACATGGCGGTATTCTCCGCCCTTATGGACTGGAAGAACCGCTTCGACCGCAAGAGCGAAGCCAAGCGCCTTGGCTACGTCATGAACAACCACATCATCAAGGGCGGCCACCTGTCGGCACAGCCCATGGGTGCCCTGCATGACTACATCGCCATCGACCCCGTCACCGAAAAGCCCGCCGTGGTGAACTTCCCCGTCTGCGCCGACAACCCCTACAAGATGGACGTGGAGGAGACGAAGAAGCTCATCGAGCGCTACCGCCCCGAGCTCATCGTGTTCGGCAAGAGTATGGTGCTGCATAAGGAGCCTGTGGCCGCCATCCGCCAGTTCGTGGACGAGCAGCACATCCCCACCACCATCATGTACGACATGGCGCACGTCCTCGGTCTCATCGGTGACCACTTCCAGAACCCCTTCGCCGAGGGCGCAGAGATCGTCACCGGCTCCACCCACAAGACCTTCTTCGGCCCCCAGCGCGGTGTTATCGGCGTGAACTACAAGGAGGACGAGCTGAAGTACGGCCTGTGGAAGACCATCGAGAGCCGCACCTTCCCCGGCAGCGTCTCCAACCACCATCTGGGCACCCAGCTGGGTATGCTGATGGCAGCCTACGAGATGAACCAGTTCAAGGACGTCTATCAGAAGGCGGTCATCGACAACGCCAAGTCTTTCGCCAAGAGCTTGAAGGCGGAAGGTCTGAACGTGGCCGGCGATCCCGCCATCGGCTACACCGAGACCCATCAGGTCATCGTCTCCGTCGGTTACGGCGAGGGTGCCGACATCGCGGAGCGTCTCGAGAACAACAACGTCATCGTCAACTATCAGGCCACCCCCGAGGAGGAGGGCTTCACCGCCTCCGGCGCACTGCGTATGGGCGTCAGCGAAATGACCCGCTTCGGCTTCGGTGAGGCGGAATTCGCCCAGCTGGCCAAGCTGATGGCGGACTGCATCCTCCGCGGCAAGGACATCAAGGCCGACGTGGCCGCCCTCCGCGCCAAGCACACCGAGATGACCTTCTGCTTCGACGATGCGGACATCACCGCCGCACTGGAAAAGCTGGCCAACAAGGTGGCTCTGTAATCCATCTGTACCGTAAACAACTGACATATATAAAATAATTTTGGAGGTAAATCATCATGTTGTATCCTGCTGAACTGCAATATTCCAAGTCCCACGAGTGGGTGAAGGACGAAAACGGCGTCTACGTCATCGGCATTTCCGACTTTGCACAGAACGCGCTGGGCGATGTGGTGTTCGTCAACCTGCCCGCCGAGGGCGACAGCACCGTGGCCGGTGAGGCTTTCGGCGATGTGGAGTCCGTCAAGGCCGTGTCCGATCTGGTGTCCCCCGTTACCGGCACCGTCTGCGCCGTCAACGAGGAGCTGCTGGACGCTCCCGAGCTGCTGAATCAGGATCCCTACGGTGCGTGGCTCATCAAGGTGGAGAACGTGGCGGATACCGAGGAACTGCTGGACGCCGCCGCCTACGAGGCCTTCTGCAGCGAGGAGGGCTGACACATGGGAAGCTATGTCCCTACCACAGGGGCGCAGCGTGAGGAAATGCTTCGGGTCGTCGGCGTGGCCGACACCCGGGAGCTTTTCCGTGACGTGCCGGAGCAGATGCTGCTGCCCCACGGTGCGCTGCGTATCCCCGAGGGGATGAGCGAGCTGGAGGTAGGCCGTGCCGTGTCCGCCATGGCGGCGAAAAACCGCGTCTACGCCACGGTGCTGCGCGGTGCCGGTGCTTACGACCACTATATCCCCTCCATCGTCAAGTACATCCCCGCCAAGGAGGAGTTCCTGACGGCTTACACCCCCTATCAGGCGGAAATGAGCCAGGGTCTGCTCCAGTCCATCTTTGAGTACCAGACTATGATCTGCGAACTCACCGGCATGGACGTGTCCAACGCCTCCGTCTACGACGGCGCTACCGCCGCCGCCGAGGCCGCTGCCATGTGCCGTGACCGCAAGCGCCGTGTGACGCTGATCTCCGGCGCTGCCCATCCCGACACCATCAACACCGTCCGCACCTACTGCTACGGCACCGGCGACGAGCTGAAAGTGGTGCCGGTGAAGGACGGCAAGACCGATATAGATGCCCTCCGTGAGCTGCTGACGCCGGAGGTGGCCTCCTTCTACGTCCAGCAGCCCAACTTCTTCGGCCAGTTCGAGGATGCCGACGAGCTGGGCAAGGCCGTCCATGAGGCGGGTGCGCTGTACGTCATGGGCTGCAACCCCATCGCGCTGGCCATCACCAAAACGCCCCGTGACTGCGGCGCCGACATCGCCGTAGGCGAAGGCCAGCCCCTCGGTCTGCCGATGGGCTGCGGCGGCCCCTATCTGGGCTACATGGCCTCCACCGAAAAGCTGATGCGCAAGCTGCCCGGCCGTATCGTGGGCGAGACCACCGACGCCGAAGGCCGCCGCGCCTATGTGCTGAGCTTGCAGGCGCGTGAGCAGCACATCCGCCGCGAGAAGGCCAGCAGCAACATCTGCTCCAACGAGGCGCTGTGCGCCTTCACCGCCGGCTTGTACATGGCCACTATGGGGCCTGACGGCATGGCACAGGTGGCGGAGCAGTCCATGGCGAAAGCCCACTATCTGGCCGCCGCCCTCACCGCCATCGACGGTGTGGAGCTGGCCTATACCGGCGCATTCTTCCACGAGTTCGTCACCACCATGCCCCGCCGCGAGGAAGTGCTGGCGGCGCTGGCCGAGGCCGACATTCTGGGCGGTCTGCCGGTGGGCGACGACGGCGTGCTGTGGTGCGCCACGGAGAAGGTTTCCCGCGAGCAGCTTGACAAGGCTGCCGCCATCGTGAAGGAGGTGCTGGCGAAATGAAGCTGATCTTTGAAAAGAGCGTGGCCGGCCGCCGCTGCACCATCCTGCCCAAGTGCGACGTGGACACCGTCTCCCTGCCCGAAAACCTCCGCCGCACTGCAAAGCCTGTCCTGCCGGAGATGAGCGAGACCGACATCTCCCGCCACTACACCGAGCTGGTGAAGCAGGTACACGGCGTCAACTGCGGCTTCTATCCCCTTGGCTCCTGCACCATGAA
>CAZTHY010000019.1:0-12264 GCA_964613205.1 uncultured Oscillospiraceae bacterium | reverse complement strand
CGGCGGGGTGAGGTCACCCCGCCCTACGTCCCGATTGCCATACTCTTTCCTCTCACCGCCATTTTCAATTCACGAAAATGCCTGCGTGCGGGTCGATGTGGGCATCGACCCCTACGAAATCTCCGGTGGTTTTCTTTCTTCTCCCCCCAAAAAAAATTTCCCCTCACCCCCGTTATCTTCCTTGACAGATAACGAAAAATGTGCCATAGTAGGGGTGGCTGAAAGAGAAAACGGCCGGACTTGCACTCCGACCGTTTTCCGTAGCTGTGGAGAACACCGTTACCGGCGTGCCCCGACAACACTATGATAACGGTTTTCCCCGAAAAAATCAATATGAAGGAGCAGAAAACCGTGAAAAAGAGCATTTTATCGCTGCTGCTGGCGCTGGCCGTATCGCTGAGTCTGTGCGCCTGCGGCAACCAACAGCCCAGCGACACCCCTGACGACACCGCCCCCGTCGAGCTGACGGTGTTCGCCGCCGCCTCCTTGCAGGAGACGCTGACGGAGCTGGGGGAGAAGTACATGGCCGAGCATCGGAACGTGACCATCATCTTCAACTTCGATTCCTCCGGCACCCTCAAGACGCAAATTCAGGAGGGCGCGGAGGCGGATATTTTCCTCTCCGCCGGTCAGAAGCAGATGAACCAGTTGGACATCGCCGCCGACGGTGACGTGAACACCGAGGGGCTGGATTTCGTGCTGGAGGGCACCCGCTTCGACATTTTGGAGAACAAAGTGGCGCTGGCCGTCCCCGAGGGCAACCCTGCCGGTATCCACTCCTATGACGAGCTGGCCGCTGCGCTGGCCGACGGCTCCGTCATGCTGGCTATGGGCAACAGCGACGTGCCGGTGGGGCAGTACACCCAAAAGATTTTGGCCTACTACGACCTCAGTGAGGACGATTTGGCCGCCGCCGGCTGCATCACCTACGGCGGCAACGTGAAGGAGGTCACCGCCCAGGTTTTTGACGCCACCGTGGACTGCGGCATCATCTATCAGACCGACGCCTACTCCGCCGGTCTCACCGTGGTGGACACCGCCGCCGCCGAGATGTGCGGTCAGGTGGTCTACCCCGCCGCCGTGCTGAATATCTCCCGCTATCCCGACGAGGCCAAGGCCTTTTTGGACTACCTGACCTCCGACGAAGCCCATGCCGTCTTTGAAGCCGTAGGCTTCACCCCTGTGGCGTAATCGCCGCCCTATCCCACCGAAAAGGAAGTGACACCGTGGACTGGTTCCCCCTCTATAACTCCCTGCGTATCGCGGGGATCAGCACCGTCATCATCTTCTTCGTGGGTATTTTTGCCGCCTATTACATCGCCAAAGCGCCCCGCATCATCAAGGGCATACTGGACGTGATACTGACGCTGCCGCTGGTGCTGCCGCCGACGGTGGTGGGCTACCTGCTGCTGCGGGTGCTGGGGCCGCGGCGCATCATCGGCGCATGGTTCCTGACCCATTTTGGCCTCAAGCTGACCATGACATGGTGGTCGGCCATCTTCGCCACCGTGGTGGTGATCTTCCCCCTGATGTACCGCACGGCGAGAGGCGCTTTCGAGGCCTTCGACGAGACGCTGGCCTACTCCGCCCAGAGCCTGGGACTTTCCAACACCTACATCTTTTGGCGCATCCGTATGCCCTGCTGCAAGCAGGGGATCCTGGCCGGTACGGTGCTGGCCTTCGCCCGTGCGCTGGGCGAGTACGGTGCCACCAGCATGATCGCCGGTTACATCCCCGGCCACACCGCCACCATCTCCACCACCGTCTACCAGCTTTGGCGCACCAACGACGACGCGCTGGCCTTCAAGTGGGTGCTGGTGAACATGGCCATCTCCTTCGTGGTACTGCTGGCGGTGAATATGCTGGAAAAGCGGGACACCGCCGGAAAGGGGGCGCGGTGATATGTCCATCTCCGTGGATATTGAGAAAAAACTGGGCGCGTTCACCCTCCGCACCGCCTTTGAAGCGGGGGACGAGACACTGGCGCTGCTGGGCGCCTCCGGCTGCGGCAAGAGCATGACACTCAAGTGCATCGCCGGTATCGAGCGCCCCGACCGTGGCCGTATCGTGGTGGACGGCGTGACGCTGTTCGACTCGGAACACCACATCGACCTGATGCCTCAGCAGCGGCGGGTGGGGCTGCTGTTTCAGAACTACGCCCTGTTTCCCCACATGACGGTGCTGGAAAACCTCCGCGCCGGTGCGCGGCGGGAAAAGGATAAGCAGCGGCGGGAGGACAACGTCCGCCGTATACTGGAGCGCTTCGACCTGACGGCGCTGGCAGACCGCTACCCCCACCAGCTTTCCGGCGGACAGCAGCAGCGGGTGGCGCTGGCGCGTATACTGGTATCCGCGCCCCGCATACTGCTGCTGGACGAGCCGTTCTCCGCGCTGGACAGCCACCTGCGGTTCCGGCTGGAACAGGAGGTGCGCGGTGTGCTGCGGGACTTCGGCAAAACGGCCATTTTGGTGTCCCACGACCGTGACGAGGTGTTCCGCATGGCGGACACCATCGCCGTCATGCACGAGGGACACATCGACACCTTCGGCGACAAGCGAACGGTGTTTGCCGCACCCCGCACAAGGACAGGGGCGGTGCTCACCGGCTGCAAGAATATCTCCCCGCTGGAACGGCGGGACAACGACCGCATCTACGCCGCCGACTGGGGCGTGGAGCTTGAGACGGCCACGGTGCCGGAAAACGCCGCCTACGTCGGCATCCGGATGCACGACATCCGCCTTGGTACGGGGGACAACACGCTGCGCTGCCGCGTGGCGGAGGTCATCGAGAACCCCTTCTCCGTCACGGTGATGCTGCGTCCCCTCGGCGCGGAAAACGGCGCGGCCATCGGCTGGGAGACGGACAAGACCACATGGGCGTCGTGCAGGGCGGAAGAACTCACCGTCAGCCTGCCAAAAGACGCATTACTGCTGCTGGAGAGCGGCGGGAAAGGAGCAACAGGATGAAGAAGATCAAGGTGGAGGACGCGGTGGGCATGGCGCTGTGCCACGATGTCACCGCCATGTACGACGGCTTCAAGGGCGCGGCCTTCAAGCGGGGTCACGTCATTCGGGAGGAGGACATCCCGAAGCTGCTGGACTACGGCAAGCGCACCGTGTTCGTCTGGGAGGATAACGCCGGTGAGATACACGAGGAGGACGCCGCCCGCCGCTTAGCGGCCATGGCCGCCGTGGAGGGCGCCCACTACACCGAGCCCTCCGAGGGCAAGGTACTGCTGCTGGCCGACCAGCGGGGGTTGTTCCGCGTGGACACCGCCCTTTTGCGTCAGGTCAACGCCATCGGCGACATTACCATCTCCTGTCTCCCCGACCACTATCCGGTGGAGCAGGGGGCGCGGCTGGTGTCCGCCCGCATCGTGCCGCTGGTGACGCAGGAGACGCAGATCGTGGAAGCGGAGCGTCTCTGCGCGGGAAAGAAGCTCTTCGACCTGCGCCCCTACCGGCACAAGAACATCGGCGTGGTCATCACCGGCAGCGAGGTCTACCATGGCCGCATACAGGACAAATTTGAGCCGGTGGTGCGCCGGAAAATGGAGGACTACCCCGCCCGTATCGTAGGCGTCACCGTCTGCGACGACGATCTGGACATGATCGTGGCCGCCGCCCGCCAGCATTTGGCAGGCGGTGCCGATTTCCTCATCTTCACCGGCGGTATGTCCGTTGACCCCGACGATCTCACCCCCACCGCCATCCGTCAACTGGGCGCGGAGGTGGTGAGCCACGGTGTCCCCGCCCAGCCGGGGAACATGACGCTGGTGGCCTATTTGGACGATGTGCCCATTTTGGGCGTGCCCGGTGCGGCCATCAGTATGCCCACCACCATTTTTGACGTGCTGTTGCCCCAGATTTTTGCAGGGGACAGGCTGACGAAGGACGACCTTATCCGGCTGGGTGACGGCGGACTGTGCCAGCTCTGCAAGCCCTGCCACTGGCCAAACTGTACATTCGGGAAGTATTGATATGAAGGACACCTACGGACGGGAGATACGGTATCTCCGCCTCTCCGTCACCGACCGCTGCAACCTCCGCTGCCGCTACTGTATGCCCGCCGAGGGAATCTGCAAGAAGCGCCACGAGGACATGATGACGGAGGACGAGATGGTGACGGCGGTACGCGCCGCCGCGTCACTGGGCGTGGACAAAATTCGCGTTACCGGCGGGGAGCCGCTGGTCAAAAAGAATATCGTCTCCCTGTGCCGCCGTGTGGCCGGTGTGGACGGCATCCGCGAGGTGTGTCTTACCACCAACGGCCTTCTCCTGCCGGAGCTGGCGGGGGAGCTGAAGGCGGCGGGTGTCCGGCGGCTGAACATCAGTCTCGACACGCTGGACGCGGCGAAGTACGCCTACATCACCCGCACCGGCACGCTGGAACAGGCGCTGCGGGGCATCGAAGCGGCGCTGGCGGCGGGGTTTGAGCGGGTGAAGCTGAACGCGGTGCTCATCGGCACCTTTAACGATGACGAGATACCGGCGCTGGCGGACTTAAGCTGCCGCTGGCCGGTGGACGTGCGGTTCATCGAGCTGATGCCCATGACCGCCGTGGAGACCTTCGGCGAGAGCGCCTATCTCCCCTGTCAGGCGGTGGTGGAAGCGCTGCCCCAACTGGTGGAGATCCCCTCTCAGGGCGGTGTGGCGCGGCTGTACCGTCTGCCGGAGGGGCAGGGGAACATCGGCCTTATCAGCGCCGTCAGCAACCACTTCTGCGGCTGCTGTGACCGTCTCCGTCTCACGGCGGACGGCAAAGTGAAGCCCTGTCTCCATTCGGGGCAGGAGCTGCCCCTGAAAGGACTGGATGAGGACGGTATGCGCCGCGTCATGGCGGCGGCTATTCAGGCCAAGCCCCCCTGCCATCCGCCCCTTTCGTCGGCGGCGCGCAGCGGCGCAGGCCGCAGCATGAATGAGATCGGAGGTTGACACCGTGGCACAGGATTTTACCCACTTTAACGAAGAAGGACGGGCGAAAATGGTGGACGTAGGCGAAAAGCCGGTGTCCCGCCGCACCGCCGTGGCGGCGGCGCGGGTGCTGGTGAACCGCGATACCTTCGCCCTTATCCAAACCGGCGGCATGAAAAAAGGCGATGTGCTCACCGTGGCACAGGTGGCCGGTGTGATGGGCGCCAAGCGCACCCCTGACCTGATCCCCATGTGTCACCCCATCCTGATGGACGGCATCGACCTGTCCCTTAAATTGAACGAGGAGCGCTGCTGCGTGGACATCGAAGCCGCCGTCTCCTGCGACGGCCGTACCGGCGTGGAGATGGAAGCGCTGACGGCTGCCGCCACCGCCGCCCTCACCGTCTACGATATGTGCAAGGCGGTGCAGAAGGACATCACCATCACCGACCTGCGCCTGCTGCGGAAAACCGGCGGCGTACACGGCGACTTTGCAAGGGAGGACACACTATGAGCTACACGGCAGCGGTCATCACCGTCAGCGACAAGGGCTACCGCGGTCAGCGGACGGACACCAGCGGCCCCGCCCTCTGCACCCTGCTTACCGGCAGGGGCTACACCGTCGTCCACACCGCCATGGTGCCGGACGAACAGGCGCTTATCCAGTCGGAACTGCTGAAATGCGCCGATGAACTGTCCGTCAACTTGGTGCTGACCACCGGCGGCACCGGCTTCTCCCCCCGTGACATCACGCCGGAGGCCACCACCGCCGTTATCGACCGCCCCACGGCGGGCATCGCCGAGGCCATGCGGGCGGCCAGTATGCGTATCACCCCCCGCGGCTGCCTCTCCCGCGGCACGGCGGGCATCCGCGGCAGAACGCTGATCGTCAACCTCCCGGGCAGCGAAAAGGCGGCGCGGGAGAACATTGAAGCGGTGCTGGAACCGCTGGAACACGGCCTTGCCATTCTGCTGGGCAGCGGCTCCGCCGACTGCGCCGAAAAGCCCAAAAAGAAAACGCCCCCCTCCATGGACGAATGGCTGCGGCAGGCCAAGAGCGACCCCAACGCCGCGCAGGTGGGGATGTACCTGACCCACAACGGCGTGGTGCGCCGCACCGCCAAAGCCGCCGTGCGGGAGGGGAAGGACACGCCCCCTGTCACCGGCCTCCTGTTCTCTTACGACAAAGAGAAGGTGGACGCGGCCATCGAGGACACCCGCCGCATGGACGGCGTGTACTACGTCCGCGTGTGGCTCAACGAGGGCGAATTACAGGTGGGTGATGACCTGATGTACGTCCTCATCGGCGGCGACATCCGCCCTCACACCATCGACGCGCTGCAATATCTGGTAGGCCGCATCAAAACGGAATGCGTGGTGGAGCAGGAGCTTCACTGAAACGAAAAAAACACCCTCACCGAGGGTGTTTTTTCGTATCTCAAGCGTCTAAATCCACCGTCCAGCCCCACATATTGCGGAAGGGGTCTGTCTCCGTGGGCAGCAGTCCCGCCACTACCCCCTCCGTCACCAGTACGGAGTCGGACTTGAAGCACAAAGGCAGGAAGGGGACGTTTTCCGTCAGATGGCGGTGGAGCGTTTCCAGCGCGGCGGTGCGGCTGCTGCCGGCGCGGAGGGCGGCAGCCAGCAGACCATCGGTAACTTCGTTTTCGTAGCCGCCGTAGTTCAGCGTGCCGCCGGTGGCGGCCAGCGCCGTCACGTCCCAGTCGGCGGTGAGACGGCACTCGCCGTAGTACAGGTCAAATTCGCCGTAGTACAGCCGCTCCATGAACTGCTCCCAGGGCAGCGCTTCCACCGTGACGGTGAGCTGCTCCGTGGAGAGCTGGAACGCCACCTCCTGCGCCGCCGTCACCTTGAAGCTGTTCTCCTGATTCACCAGCAGCGTCAGCGACAGCGTCTCCTCCTCGCCCAGCAGCGACTGGATTTTGCTGCGGTAGCCGGTGGCGTCGTAGGCCGTCTCCAGCGAGCCGTCGTAGTCACCGGCGGCGGGGGAGATGGGCAGCGACGTGGCCTGTCCGTGTCCCAACAGACACGAGGACACCAGCGCTTCACGGTCGATACCGGCGCTCAGCGCTTGCCGCAGCGCCGTATCGGCCAGCGCTTCGCGGCGGGTGTTGATGCCGATGAACTGCATCACCGTGGTGGGCGCGTCGGTATAGTCGCCACTGACGGATACGGCGGTCACGGCGGTGCCGGTGAGATCGAGGGACAGAAGCTGCACCTCCCGGGAGGAAAAGGCGTACAGCGCCGAATCCTGATCCTTGCAGTGAAGCAGCTCAATCCGCGCCAGCGGCAGCGGTTTGCCCTGCCACCACTGGCTGTTGGCGGTGAGACAGGCGCCGTTTTCCTCCCGCGTGAACACATAGGGGCCGCTGCCTACGGGGGCGGTGTTCCCCTCCGTGCCGGATTTGACGATGGGGATGTCCAGCCGGCAGGCCAGCGTAGCCACGTCTCGGCTGAGATACAGCACCACCTGTCCGTTCACCGTCCCTACGGAGCTGACGCAGCTCAGCCGCGCCCCGTACCGCTGGGACACCATGGCGCGGCGCAGCGTGTCGGCCACGTCCTGCGCCGTCACAGGGGAGCCGTCGGAAAAGGCGGCGTCAGGCCGCAGGGAGATGGTGTACACCATCCGCTCACTGTCGTAGGTGTACCCCTCCGCCAGCACCGGCTCCAGCTCGAAGCCCTCGTTCAGCGCGAACAGCCCCTCATACAGCAGCGCACCCACCGTCTGCTGCACCGAGTCGGTGGTGGACACGGGATCCAGCGTCTCACCCGCCACATAGGGCAGCGTGAAGGCGGTCAGCGGCGAGGGTTCCTGTTCCTCGTTCTCCTGCCGGTAGAACTGGGACAGCTCGTCCAGCACGCCGGTGTCCTCCCAGCTGGTACAGCCGCAGCACACCGTCATTATGGCGCAGAGAAACAGCGCCGTCAGCCCTTTTTTCATACCGTCTCCTCCCGCAGCGCGATCACCGCCGCCTGTTCGCCCCGCTGCAAGCCCACCTTCCGGTGGCTCCAGTAAAGATCAGTGCGGCAGGCGGTGCAGTGGTCACATATATCGATGTGCGCAACGCCTGCCTTTTCCAGCCACAGCGCGTTGACACCCTTCAAGTCGATGTGGTACTTCTTGCCGTTCCAGTCGATGAACCGCTCCGCGTCCCCGCCCAGCGTCTGGCGCAGCGCCTCCGGCACGTCGCCGTCCGTCTCAAAGCAGCACTGGCCGATGGCGGGGCCGATGGCGGCGCGGATGTTCTCCGGCTGACAGCCGTAGACCTTCGCCATGGTGCGGACGGTCTTGGCGGCGATGCCCATAGCCGTGCCCCGCCACCCGCCGTGGGCGGCACCGATGACACGGCGCACCGGATCGTGGAGCAGCATCACGTTGCAGTCGGCGGAGAACACCACCAGCGAAAGCCCCGCCACATCCGTCACCAGCGCGTCGGCGCTGTCGTAGTCCTGCTCCCGCCACAGTCCCTTGCCCGCATCATCGGCGGTGACGACGCGCACGTCGTCCCGATGCACCTGTCGGCTCAGCACCAGCCAGTTGGCGTCTACGCCCAGCGCCTTGGCCACCCGCCGGAAGTTCTCCTGCACGTTTTCCGGCTTGTCGCCCCGCCGGTCGTCCAGGTTCAGACTGTCCCACGGCGCAGGGGACACGCCGCCCAGCCGCGTGGTGAAGCCGTGGGCGATGGCGGTGCTTTCCAGCGTATCAGAGGTCAGGTACAGCAGGTCATTTTCTCGTCGGGTGTGGAACATGGTGGTCTCCTTTTCAAAACGGGCGGCAGCAGCGCTGCCGCCCGTTGGCTATTTTGGCTTCTTTCAGGAATGGTACTCCTTGCACTGGCACTTCTTCCATTTCAGCCCGCTGCCGCAGGGGCACAGGTCGTTGCGGCCGACCTTCACCACCTTGGTGGGGCGCTTCTTCACGGTGCCGTCGCCGCCTACGTTCTCCGTCATGCCGCTGGCCACACGCTGGCGCTTGACTTCCTCGTCCTGCCGCAGCCGCACGGAGTACAGACGGCGCACCGTCTCCTCCTTCATGGCGTCGATCATCTCCTCGAACATTTCGAGAGATTCCTTCTTATAGGCGTCCACCGGATTCGTCTGGGCGTAGGCGCGCAGACGGATACCCTGCCGCAGATCCTGCATGGCGTCGATGTGATCCATCCAGTATTCGTCCACCACCCGCAGCAGCACCACCCGCTCCAGCTCACGCATGACGGTGGGGGTGATCTCCGCTTCCTTGGCGGCGTAGAAGTCGGCAGCGGCGGCGGTGAACCGGTCGATGAAGTCCTCCTCGGTGAGGCGGGGCAGCTCCGATTCCTCGATCTTCACGGTGTACTTGGTGAAGTAGATACCCTCCACGCTGCGCAGAAGCTCCTTGCAGGAGGCCATGTCCAGATGGTCGCTGTTCATGAAGGCGGTGTGGACGAGGTTGGCGATAGCGCCGTTCATCATGCCCATGATGATGTCCTTCACGTCCATGCCGTCCAGCACCTGCTTGCGCTGGCCGTAGATGATCTCGCGCTGCTTGTTCATCACGTCGTCGTATTCCAGCACCGACTTACGGGCCTGGAAGTTCCGGCTTTCCACGGTGGTCTGTGCCTGCTCGATGGCGCGGGAGAGCATCTTGTTCTCGATGGGGGTGTCCTCGTCGATGTTCATCCGCTCCATGATGTTGGTGACGCGCTCACCGCCGAACAGACGCATCAGATCGTCCTCCAGCGAGATGTAGAACCGCGTCTCGCCCGGGTCGCCCTGACGGCCGGCACGGCCACGGAGCTGGTTGTCGATACGGCGGGAGTCGTGGCGCTCCGTGCCGATGATGAACAGGCCGCCCGCCTCACGGACTTTCTCCGCCTCTCCGGCGATCTCCGCCTTGTGCTGCGCCAGCTTTTCGGCGAACAGCTTGCGGGCGTCCAGAATTTCCTGATTGTCCGTCTCCGCGTAGCCGGTGGCCTCGGCGATAAGCTCGTCGGTGCAGCCCGCCTTCCGCAGGTCGTTCTTGGCCATGTACTCCGCGTTGCCGCCCAGCATGATATCGGTACCACGACCGGCCATGTTGGTGGCCACGGTGACGGCGCCGAACTTACCGGCCTGCGCCACGATCTCCGCTTCCTTCTCGTGGTTCTTGGCATTCAGCAGGTTATGCTTGATGCCCTCGCGGGTCAGCATCTTGCCCAGCAGCTCGTTCTTCTCGATGGACACGGTACCCACCAGCACCGGCTGTCCCTTGGCGTGACAGGCCTTCACCTGCTCGATGACGGCGCGGTACTTGCCGTTTTCCGTCTTGTACACGCTGTCCTCATTGTCCACACGGGCGATGGGACGGTTGGTGGGGATCTCGATAATATCCAGCGCGTAGATGGTGCCGAATTCCTCCTCCTCCGTCAGCGCCGTACCGGTCATGCCGGACAGCTTCTGATAGAGACGGAAGTAGTTCTGGAAGGTGATGGTGGCCAGCGTCTTGCTCTCCCGCTGGACGGACAGATGCTCCTTGGCTTCGATAGCCTGATGGAGACCCTCGGAATACCGGCGGCCAAACATGAGACGGCCTGTAAACTCGTCCACGATGACCACTTCGCCGTCCTTCACCACATAGTCCACGTCCCGCTTCATGGTGCCGTGGGCTTTGATGGCCTGATTGATGTGGTGGGCGATGGTGCTGTTTTCAGGGTCGCCCAGGTTGTCCAGATGGAAGAAATCCTCCGCCTTCTTGATACCGCGGGCGGTGAGGGTGCAGGACTTGGCCTTCTCGTCCACGACGTAGTCGGCGTCGATCTCCGTGTCCTCCTCCGCCTTGTCGTCGCTCTCCACCACGGTGTAGCGCTTCAATCGGGCGGCGAACATCTCCGCCATGTCGTAGAGCTGGGTGGACTTTTCACCCATACCGGAGATGATCAGCGGCGTTCTGGCCTCGTCGATGAGGATGGAGTCCACCTCGTCCACGATGGCGAAGGCGTGGCCGCGCTGTACCTGCTCGTTGGCGTACAGCGCCATGTTGTCACGCAGATAGTCGAAGCCCATCTCGTTGTTGGTGCCGTAGGTGATGTCGGCCTGATACGCCTTCTGCCGCTCCTCTTTTTTAAGATCGTGGATGATAAGCCCCACGGTCAAGCCCAAAAAGCGGTGTACCTTGCCCATCCACTCCGAGTCACGCTTGGCCAGATAGTCGTTGACGGTGACGATGTGGACGCCCTGACCCGTCAGCGCGTTCAGATAGGCCGGCAGCGTGGCCACCAGCGTCTTGCCCTCGCCGGTCTTCATTTCGGCGATACGACCCTGATGCAGCACGATGCCGCCCACCAGCTGCACCGGATAGGGGCGCATCCCCAGCACACGGTCAGCCGCCTCCCGCACGGTGGCAAAGGCCTCCGGCAGAATGTCGTCCAGCGTCTCGCCCTGCGCCAGTCTCGCCTTGAATTCCGGCGTCTTGGCCTGCAATTCCGCGTCGCTCAGCGCCTTGTACTCCTCCTCCAGCGCCGTGATCTTGTCCACGATGGGGTAGATGCCTTTCAGTTCACGCTGGCTGTAAGTGCCGAACACTTTCGTAAAAAGTCCCATATATACGTACCCTTTCTTGAAAAAGATGAATGTACATAATAATACGCGTACCATTATACCATAGGATTGCGTCTAATGCAAAAGAATTATCTGTGAATTTCTCTCGGCGGGATAGAAAGGTGTTTGTTGCGGTGGCGGTGGTTTTGTGGTACAATACAGACAAATACAACAAGGAGGGCAGCGTTATGAAGCTGAGCTTTTACGGTGCTGACCGGTGCGTTACCGGCAGCTGCCACTGTCTGGAGGTAGGCGGCAGGAAAATACTGGTGGACTGCGGTTTGCAGCAGGGGCGTGACGAGATCGACAACACCACGCTGCCCTTTGCACCCAATCTCATCGACGCGGTGCTGGTGACCCACGCCCACATCGACCACTCAGGCCGCGTCCCCATGCTCATCAAAAACGGCTTTCAGGGCAAGATCATCACCACCCGCCTGACGGCCAACCTGCTGGACATCATGTTGCAGGACTCCGCCCACATTCAGGAACAGGACGCGGAGTATCAGAACCGGAAGAACCGCCGCGCCGGAAGGCCGGAGATTCAGCCCATCTACACCGTGGCCGATGCGCTGCGGGTGCCGGAATTTTTGCAGACCTGCGAGTACGGCGAGACGGTGCAGGTGGTGGAGGGCGTTACGGCGGAGTTTATCGACGCAGGACACCTGCTGGGCTCTGCCAGCATCCGTCTCACCTGCCGTGAGGGGGACGAGACACGCACCATCGTCTTTTCCGGCGACATCGGCAACGTGGATCAGCCCATCATCCGCG